>NZ_JBKBOV010000002.1:0-80818 GCF_046293535.1 Massilia sp.
GGCGAGGAAGGGGTATCACGGGGCAGCGCCGACCAGCTGCAGTGAGAGTAAACGACACAGCTTAAACTCGCTGAAAAACTGTCTTGACCGATGGGTCCACTTTACTTGATGTAGCTAACGAGACAAGGGCGCAGGACAGGAAGGATAAGGGATGCGATTTCAAGATTATTTCTTTAGTAGAATACGGTGGCTAGGTGTTGGAAGCGATCGCGGCCGTCAATCAGATTCATCATTCCAATCATTTCTCCCAAATCTTTTGCAGCGAAAATGAACCCAGGTCATACGCCCTCAACCTATAGCGGTCATGCAGCGGTCAAGATAAACTTTTCGGCAAACCAGACGACCTACTCCTTAATCGTAAGGCCATCAGTGCACCGCTAGGTTGCTTCTTAGGGGTGCTATGCCTGTGTCGATGATCCTTTGCACGTTGCCTGGCGAGTTCAATTGCACCCCGTTTGAGGAAATAGCAGTTAGCACTTGGCCAACGGAGCTTGAACCGATTTTGGCCGGGCGCTTCATCGAGCTTTTCCGTTATCGAATGCGGCGCAGAGTGTACATAGGATTGGTCGCTGTGTTCCGGTTCACGATTGTGAATGCGATAGCGGAACCTTCCATCAACCCATCCTTATAGGTCACCTTGACCACGTTCCCGTTCGTAGTGTAGTCGACCTTTTCGATCACACCCATTGCCTCGGTCTCCCCAAGGCGGAAAGTAATTGTCATCGGTACGGGTCCGTCTGCCTTCCAAGTTCCTTCAAGAGGACCAGGCGAACGGTTGCATCCTGCTAAAGTGGCCACTAATAGTAGCGCTGCGATAGTATGGTTTCTCATCCTGTTCCTATCCATTTTGTAGCCGGCTCCTGGGCCTACCACCGTGAAGTGCCAAGCTCACGAACTTCCGGTTTCGACCGAAGGCGGGCCGTTTAGCTCAGCATAGCAGGTAGCTATGGCGGAAAAATCGCAGACTGTCACGACGGACTGCATCCAGCCAAAGCGGCCCGGTAATGGATGGGCAGTCGTCTGCGAATTCTAAGGATGTTTCCTGAACAACTTGTACACCACGCACACGATCAAGCCGACCAAGACGAAGAAAGAGGCCTGCATCGAATACACCTCAATAGTCCTAGGACAGCCCCACATGCAGACAGAAGCGTTGAAGATTGCTGATAGTACTAGTCCAACAGCCAATACAACTAGGACAATCCAGAGCGGCAATTTATTCATGAAGTCCCTTCCGTTGATTACCGCGAGTTAGCTATATGACTGTGCGTAGTTTCTGGCCGATCGCTGAAGTACCTGGACGCAGCTTCCCACCAACAGCGGACATACTCCGAAATCGGAGCCATTACAGAAGTGCTTCTCTCCATGGGCACCTAGCCGTAGACCCAATCGGGATAGGCGTCGTTTTCGGCATAGTACAAAAGCAAATCTCTACACTCTTGAGGAGTTGGTTGGCGGTTTTCAAACACCTTTAAAACGTCTTTCGCGACGTGGACTTCAAGAAAGTATTCAAACCCCTCGTCCGTCATCTCGGCTGGGATCCTGAAGTCGTCAGTGAGTAACGCGACAATGGCTAGAGCATCTGTGCGCCACGGCTTGCGCGCGAAAATGCAGTTGTCCTCGTTAAGCGCTTCTAACGAGTCCAGAACTTCAGCAAGTGTTATGCTCACAAGCATAGGGTATGAAAAGAAAGTAACTTGTTTAACGTCCGCCATTGGCCGAAGGCGGCCGTTGACCTGAGCATAGCAGGGAGCCGGCACAGAAAAATCGCAGACTGTCACGAACGACTACAGTCGACCCGGAGCAGCCCCTCAAGATGCACGTTATTTCAGCCGGTAGATTCAGCATGACCGGTGGCAAACGGTAAAAGCTATCCAGCGCATAAAAGGCATCGGAAAGGTTTATCCGATCCGCGGCACCTGCCCAGTCAACGCGACATCACCAGGAAAGTCCGATGTAGCGAACGCGCCTTCGCAGCCAAGGCTACTACACTAATCCTGTCCATTCATGGCAAACCTGGAGGCATCATCGCAGGCAGCGCCTCATTACGGAACCGATCATGCTCCGCATTTCCTTGCACAACTGCCGCACCTTGCACACTCATCGTACCCTACCCATCCTGCTGGCTTGCCTGTCGGCGCTAACGCTGCTGCCATCCGCGCCTAGCGATGCTGCGGCACAGGCAGCGGGCGCCGATGGCCGCTATGAACACGTCGCACGGAGCCCGGATGGCATCGGCAAGCGCTACATGGGCCGCGAGATCGCTGGCGTGATGGGATGGGAGGGCGCCCAATGGCTCGAGCGCGAAAGTCGGGCGCGTGAGGAGCGGCCGGAATTGCTTCTGCGAGAATTGGCGCTGGCGCCGGGAATGACGGTGGCCGACATCGGCGCCGGCACCGGCTACTACACCTGGCAGCTGGCGAAACAGCTTGGCCCCGGCGGGCGCGTCTACGCAGTCGACGTGCAGCCGGAAATGATCAGCATGCTCGACAGCCAGATGGCAAAGCGCGGCGTGCGCAATGTGGTCTCGGTGCTAGGCAGCGAAACCACCGTCAAACTGCCTCGGACCAGCGTCGACCTGGCGATCATGGTCGATGTCTATCACGAGCTCGCTTATCCTGCCGAGGTCCTCGACAGCATTGTCGACGCCCTGAAGCCGGGCGGGCGCGTCGTCTTCGTCGAATATCGGGCCGAGGATTCGTCGGTCGCGATCAAGCCGCTGCATAAGATGAGCGAGCGGCAGATACGGCGTGAAGCCACGGCGCATGGCCTGAAGTGGGAACGCAGCATCACATCGCTGCCGATCCAGCATGCGATCGTGTTTCGGAAGCCCTGAGCACAGATCTTCTTGCGAGATCGGGTGCTTGATGGCGAACTTCATCGGTTCGCCACAAGAGGCCTCCTCAGCGTTTGATATCCATCTCGAAGGGCACCGCCGGCAGGCCGGACTTGCTGTCGTAGAGCGTACAGGTGGGCGCGTCGCCCCAGCAATAGCGGATTTTTTTCGCATCGGCAGCTGCGGGCAGCATGACCCGGCTTCCCGCGACACGGGCTTCGGTCCAGCGGCAACCGGTATCCGTGCAGACCTCGAAACCGATCGGCCCGGCGGCGCCATAAGCGACCAGCGCAGCTTCGACCCCATCGAAATCCACTGCTACCCCGTCTCCTTGCGCGACGGCCGACTTCACCATCGGCCCATTGGCGCTGCCCGGCTGGCCATACAGCTTGACCCCGAACCCGCGCGCCAGCCGTTCGCCGACGCCCTGCTTGTTGGCGGGATGGATGTCGGTCGGGTCGCCCAGGTCGATCGCGGTTGCCAGCACGGCGTTCGAATCGGCCAGCACCGCGCGGCGCTGCTCCTCGCGCAGCCGCGCCCAGCCCGATTCGACCGGCTGCGTCGGACGGGCGCCGAAGTTCGCCAGCTGGACCACGCCGAAGGCCATGCCATTGCCGAACTGGCCGCGCCAATCCTTGAACAGGCGCGCCAGCAGGCCCTGGTAAGGCGAGCCGACGTTGCTCTCGCCCTGGTACCAGAGCGCGCCCTTGAAGGGAAAGCGCCCCAGCGGCGCGATCATGCCGTTATGGAGCACGCTAACCCCGGCCATCGCATCCCAGGGAGCGCGCGGCGGATAGCGGTTTGCGCTCGGCGGCATCCGCCAGCGCCAGCCCGTCAAGGGCAGCACACTGCCGTCGGCAAGGCGCAACTGGCGCGGCTGGTCGCCGTACATGCCGCCGTAGCTCCACAGGTCGAGCACGTTCAGCACGATCGTGTTGTCGCCCGCCTTGAGCGTACCGGCGGCCAGCGGATAGGCGCGCGCGGTGCCGGCGCCCGCCGTGAAGCCGACCGGCTTGCCGTTGACCCAGGTGGTATCGACTTCGTCGATCAGGCCGAGTTCGAGCGTCGCGGCCTGCCCCGCCTGCGCCGGCGTCAAGCTGGCGGTCGCGCCGTACCAGATGCTGCCGTCATACCCCGACAGCTCGGGCACGCCCCAGTTTTCCCAGTTCTTGGCGACATCCGGCGCCGCCTTCCACGCCGCCAGGTCCGCGGCAGAGGAAGTCCAGGGCCGCCCCGGGCCGCCGGAAGCCTGCCACCAGGCTTCGACCTCCTTGCCGAAGGCGATGCTGGCCATGGCCGGGTCCTTCGCGTACCGCGCCAGCAGTTCCTGCTGGCGCGCATAGTCCGGCAGCGAGGCCGCCGGCGAGAGCCAGGCCGTCAGGTTCGAGCCGCCCAGCGAGGCATGGACCAGGCCGACCGGCACCCGGATCTTGCGCTGCAGTTCCTTGCCGAAGAAGTAACAGGTGGCCGACCAGTCGGCGACGGTCTTCGGCGATGCCGCCTGCCACGCGACCGGCTTGGCCAGGTGCGCGAGGGGCGCCGGCTGCGGATCGACGGCGACCGTCGCCATGCGCAGGTCCGGATTGGTCGACGTGCCGATCACCGTGTCCGCATTCAGGGCGCGGTTGACCGTGAGCTGCATGTTCGACTGGCCCGAGCACAGGAAGACATCACCGGTGACGACGTCGCCCAGATTCACCCGCTGGCCGCTGCTGCTCCCGACCGCGAGGGTATCGGTGCGTCCCGCGGGCAGGTTCGGCAAGGTGACAGAGAAGCGTCCGGCGGCGTCGGCGGTGGTCTTCCAGCTACCGCCGAAGCCGCTCACCGTGATGGACTCGCGCGCCCCGGCGCGGCCGGACACGACCGCCCCCTGGCGCGGCAGCACCATGTGGTCCTGGAACAGGCTGTCCAGTTGCAGCTGCGGCGCTTGCGCTGCCGCGCCTGGAGCGGCGCACGCCAGCAAGGCGGCCGAGATGATGAGTTGTCGCATGCGTATCCTTGACTATCAGCGGGCGCGGCCGCGCGCGTCCAGCGTGGCGGCAGGCAGCTCGACGGTCACGCTGGTGGCGCCCGTGCCGGCGGCGTCTTCGGCCAGCGTCAAGCGGATCTTGCCTTTCGGGCGGCGCCAGGTGCGCGACTTCTCATCGAACATGGCCAGCACGCGCGGCTCCACCGCGACCTCGACTTCCTTCGTCTCGCCCGGCTGCAGGGCCACCTTGCTCCACGCGGCCAGGCGCTTCGGCGCCTCCCACTTGGTCGCAAGCGGCGACGCGTACACCTGCGCCACGTCCTTGCCGGCCAGGTTGCCGGTGTTGGTCACCTTGAAGCGCAGGTGCAGGCGGCCGTCCTTGACCTGGCCGGACAAGCCGGAGTAAGCGAATGTCGTGTAGGACAGGCCGTGCCCGAACGGGAACAGCGGCTTGTGGCCCTTCAGGTCGAACCACTTGTAGCCGACCGCCGCGCCTTCGTGGTAGTCCACCGTGAACTGCAGTTCCGGGTTCTTCGGATCGCCGTCCAGTTTCGGGCGCGGCAGCTGCTGCTCGGATTGCGGGAAGGTGGCCGGCAGGTGGCCGGACGGGTTGACCGAGCCAAACAGCACGTTGGCGATCGCCTCGCCGCCGCTGGTGCCCGGGTACCAGGCTTGCAGCACGGCCGGAACCCGCGCCAGCCAGGGCATGGTGACCGGTCCGCCGGTCTGCAGCACGACCACGGTGCGCGCGTTGGCGCCCGCCACCGACGCGATCAGTTCCTCCTGGCCGTCGGGAAGCGCCAGCGTCTGGGCGTCGTTGGCCTCGCCGATCCACTGGTTGGCGAACACCAGGGCCGCGTCGGCCCCTGCGGCCACGCGCGCGGCGCGGGCCGGGTCGCGGCCGTCGTCGAACACCACCTTCGCATTCGGGGCCTGGGCCTGGATCGCGCGCAGCGGCGAGGACGGGTAGTACACCACCGGCCCCGGCCAGGTGGCGGGCAACAAGCCCTTGACCGCGATGCCGCCCCGTGGATACACCTGGGACGAACCGCCGCCCGAGAGCACGCCGGCGTCCGCATGCCCGCCGATGACGGCGATGGTGCGCACGGTGTTCGCGAGCGGCAGGATGCGGCCTTCGTTCTTGAGCAGGACCATGCCCTCTTCCGCCGTCTGGCGGCTGACCGCGCCGTTGGCGGCGAAGTCGATCGCGCCGCCCGGCTTGACCGGATTGTCGACCACGCCCTTGGCGAACATGGTGCGCACGATGCGGGTGACCATGTCGTCCAGGCGCTTCTGCGGTACCGCCCCGGTCTTGACGGCTTCTTCCAGCGCGCCGCCGAAGTACGGCGACTTGTCGAATTCGTGGCCGGACTGCTGGTCCAGGCCGCCGTTGGCGGCGGCCACGGTGCTGTGGGTCGCGCCCCAGTCGGACATCACGAAGCCGCGGAAACCCCAGTCGCGCTTGAGCACCTCATTGAGCAGCCAGGGGTGTTCGCAGGCATACGGGCCGTTCAGGCGGTTGTAGGAGCACATCACCGAACCGGCGTCGGAGCGCTCCAGCGCCAGTTCCATCGCCAGCAGGTCGGACATGCGCAGCGCCGCCTTGTCGATGCGCGCGTCCAGTTCGAAGCGCCCCGTTTCCTGGTCGTTCAGCACGAAATGCTTGAGCGTGGAGATGAGCTTGTTCGATTCGACGCCCTTGATCGCTTCGCCGGCCATGATACCGGCCAGCAGCGGGTCCTCGCCCATGTACTCGAAGTTGCGGCCGTTGCGCGGCTCGCGCTGCAGGTTTACGCCGCCGGCCAGCATCACGTTGAAGCCGGAAGCGCGCGCCTCCGCGCCGATCATGGCGCCGCCCGCATGGGCCACCTGCGGGTCCCAGGTCGATGCGGTCGCCAGGCCGGACGGCAAGGCGGTGCGCTCGCGCACGTTCGGGCCGGCTTGCGAGGCCACGCCCTGGGCGGCATCGGTCTCGAACAGGGCCGGCAGGCCGAGGCGCGGCGTCCCCGGGATGTAGCCTGCCGATTGATGCAGCGCGTCGGGATGCTTCTTGCTCTTGGTGCCGAAGTCGTTGCCGAAATAGCCCAATACCCAGCGCAGCTTCTCCTGCTGGGTCATGGCCTGCACCGCCAGGCGGGCGCGCTGGTCGGCGTCCAGTGAAGGGTCCAGCCAGGGCTTCTGGGCTGGCTCGGCCGGCTCCGGCGCGGCGAAGGCGCCGGAAGTCAACAGCGGGAAGGCGGCGGCAATGGCCGCGACGAGTGCCGTGCGCGCCGCGGCGGCGGCGTGGTTCTTGCGATGCATGTTGTCTCCAGAGTGATTTTTGTTGTGTGCTGCCGCCGCCGGCTCGTCGGCCGGCAGCGTGATACTTATTTCTTGCCGCCGGCCGGCCGGTAATCGAACCAGTCGAAGTCAGCCGCCGGCATGGGGGCGCCGTCGGCGCTGTGCGCGACCATCCCGAGCACCACGCCGGTGAAGCCGCCCGCCTCCTCCGAACTGAGCGGGGCGGTCGGCGCGCTGCCGAACTGCGCGACTTCCCGGCCGCCGATGCGGTAGCCGAACACGTAACGTTCCGGGGTCGCGCGCACGATCAGCTCCACCTGGCCCGCGCCGAGTGGCGCTTCGCGCACGACGGTGCTCACGCCTTTCACCCGCGTCGCCAGCCGGAGCACGCGCCCCTTGCCGGTTCCGGCGACGAGCAGCTGGTAGTGGTTGTCCTCGTTCATGCGCAGCGCCAGGCCGGCCTGCTGGCCGGCGGAGCGCGGCGTGAAGTCGAGCAGCGTGGAGGCGCGCAGGTCCAGGTGCGCCTGGCGCCTGCCCACGAAGGCCGGCGTGCCGACATCAAGCAGCGACAGCTTGCTGCCCTTCAGGCGCAGGAAGCCGGGACGCTCGGACAGCGACCACAGGTCCGTGGCCGGCCCGCGCAGGAAGACCCACTCGCCGCCCAGCGTGGCTGCGGCGAATTCGTCGCGCGGCGCGGGCGCCGGCCACGGATGCGGCGCCGGCAATCCGGGCGCCCGCACCTTCTCGAGCAGCGGCGCGCCGCCATTGACCTTGAGCCAGCCGTCCTGGGTCCATTCGACCGGCGCCAGCAGGGTTTCGCGGCCCAGGTGGTGCTTGTGCTTCAGGTGCCGCACGCCCAGCATCACCATGAACCACTTGCCTTCCGGCGTCTGCACCAAGTCGGCGTGCCCGAGCGCCTGCAGCAGCAGGTCGGGGCGGTCGCGGTGGGTCAGGATCGGATTATCCGGTGCGCCCTCGAACGGCCCCCAGGGCGAGCGTGCGCGCGCCAGGACCACCACGTGGCCATACGAGGTGCCGCCTTCCGCATGCAGCAGGTAGTACCAGCCGTTGATCTTGTACAGGTGCGGCCCTTCGGGCCAGACGCCCCCCAGGCCGTTCCAGATGCGGCGCGGCTTGCCCTTGAGTTGCCCTGTGGCGACGTCGATCTCGACCTGGCCGATGCCGCCGCGCTCGCCGCCGTCCTGGTAAGTGAGGTAGACCTTGCCGTCGTCGTCGAAGAACAGCGAAGGATCGATCCCCTGCACGTCCTTGATCCAGACCGGCTCCGACCAGGGTCCGGCCGGATTGCTCGCCTGGACGATGAAGTTGCCGCCGCCCCCGACGTTGGTGGTGATCATGGTGAAGCGCCCGTTCCCGCAGCGCAGGGTCGGGGCGAAGATGCCCATCGAGCTTTTCTGTCCCGCGAGCGGCAGCTGGCTCGGGCGCTCGAGCGCGTGGCCCGCCAGGCGCCAGTTGACCAGGTCCTTGCTGTGATAGATCGGCACCCCGGGGAAGTACTCGAAGGTGCTGGTGGCGAGGTAGTAGTCCTCGCCATCCCGGCAGATGCTGGGGTCGGGGTTGAAGCCCGGGATGACCGGGTTCCTGTATTCGCCTGCCGAGGCGGTGATGGCGCAGGACAAGCCGAGGGCTGCCCACGCTGCGATACCGAAGCGCATCCGAGTTCCTTTCGTGCCGAAATGTTAGCGCAACCAGTATAGGTTACAAAATGGTTACGAGCAACGAAAAGAACATGGAGAACACGCGCCGGCGGAGACCGGCGCGTCGATGGCCGAAGGCTTAGCGCACTGCGGCCACGGCGAGCGCCGTCATGTTGACGACCCGGCGCACGGTCGCGCTCGGGCTGAGGATGTGCACGGGCTTGGCCGCGCCCAGCAGGATCGGCCCGACGGTGACGCCCTTGCCTGCCGCGACCTTCAGCACGTTGAACAGGATGTTGGCGGCGTCGAGCGAAGGCATCACCAGGAGGTTGGCGCTGCCGGCAAAGCCGCCTGCCCCCTCGCCGGCCGGCTGGTACAGGCGCCGGATGTCTTCCGACAGCGCGGCGTCGCCATGCACCTCGCCGATCAGGGCCAGTTCCGGCGCGCTGCCGGCTAACAGTTCGCGCGCTTCGCGCATCTTGCGCGCCGACGGACGCTCGGAGGATCCGAAGGTCGAGTGCGACAGCAGCGCGACCTTGGGCTCCAGGCCGAAGTGGCGCAGCTCGGTGGCGGCCAGGCGGGTGATGTCGGCCAGTTCCTGGGCGGACGGGCTGTCGTTGACGTAGGTGTCGGTGATGAACAGGGTCATCTTGTCGAGCACCAGCGCGTTCATCGCCGCCAGCACACTGGTGCCGGGCGCGGTGCCGATCACGTCGCGCACGTGGGCCAGGTGGCTGTCGTAGCTGCCGGCCATGCCGCAGATGAGCGCATCGACCGCGCCGGATTGCAGCAGGCGGGCGCCCTGCAAGCTCACGTCACCGCTGCCGTCGGGCTCGGCCAGCTCGTAGTCGACGCCGCGCTGCAGGCGCAGGCCGGATTGCTGCACGGCCTGCTCCACCTCCTGGGCGGCGCCGATCAGCACCGGCTTGGCCAGGCCCTCGTCCACCACGGTCTGCACCGCGCGCAGCACGCGCTGGTCGCTGCCGTCGGCATAGGCGACCCGGCGCGGGGCCGCCTTGGCCTTGGCGAACACCGGCTTCATGAAGAAGCCGGTGTGATAGATCATCTCGGCCAGGCGTGCGCGGTAGGCGTCCATGTCGGCGATCGGGCGGGTGGCCACGCCCGAGCTTTCCGCGGCGGCGGCGACGGCCGGGGCGATGGCGGCCATCAGGCGCGGATCGAAAGGCTTCGGGATGATGTAGTCGGGACCGAAGCTCAGGTCCTGGCCGGCATAGGCTTCGGCCACCGCGTCGTTGGCTTCGGCCTCGGCCAGCCGCGCGATCGCGCCCACGCAGGCCAGCTTCATCTCGTCGGTGATGCGGGTGGCGCCGCAATCGAGCGCGCCGCGGAAGATGTAGGGGAAACAGAGGACGTTGTTGACCTGGTTCGGGTAGTCCGAACGGCCGGTGGCGACGATGCAGTCGGGACGGGCCGCCTTGGCCACTTCCGGGCGGATTTCCGGTTCCGGGTTGGCCAGCGCCAGGATCACGGGCCGGTCGGCCATGGTCTTGACCATCTCGGCGGTCAATACGCCGGCGGTCGAGCAGCCCAGGAACACGTCTGCGCCTTGCACGATGTCGGCCAGGACGCGCGCGTCGGTTGCCTGCGCGTAGCGCGCCTTGTTGGCTTCCATGTTCGCTTCGCGCCCCTGCCAGATCACGCCCTTCGAGTCGGCCACAAAAATGTTCTCCTGCTTCACACCCAGGCTCACCATCATGTCGAGGCAGGCGATCGCCGCGGCGCCGGCGCCGGAGGCGGCCAGCTTGACCTGGCCGATGTCCTTGCCGACCACCTTGAGGGCGTTGAGCAGGGCCGCGCTGGAGATGATCGCGGTGCCGTGCTGGTCGTCATGGAAGACCGGGATGTTCATGCGCTCGCGCAGCTTCTTCTCGATGTAGAAGCATTCCGGCGCCTTGATGTCCTCGAGGTTGATGCCGCCGACGGTCGGCTCGAGCATGGCGATGGCGTCGACCAGCTTGTCCGGATCGTTCTCCGCCAGCTCCAGGTCGAATACGTCGACGCCGGCGAATTTCTTGAACAGGCAGCCCTTGCCCTCCATGACCGGCTTCGAGGCCAGCGGGCCGATATTGCCCAGGCCGAGCACGGCGGTGCCGTTGCTGATCACGGCCACCAGGTTGGCGCGCGAGGTGTAGTCGGCGGCCGTGGCCGGGTCGGCGGCGATTTCCTGGCAGGCGTAGGCCACCCCCGGCGAATAGGCCAGCGACAGGTCGCGCTGGTTCGACAGCGGCTTGGTGGCCACCACCTCGATCTTGCCCCGCACGGGCTTGCGGTGGTATTCCAGCGCGTCGGTACGCAGTTGGCTGTCGACGTTTGCGCCCAGGCTGCTCTCAGTGCTCATGGTGTCCTCTTTCTTGAGTGATGCCGAAAAGGGATAGCATACTGCACCCTGCGAATGGCGGCGTGCCCGGCTGCCAATCGCGCAGCCCCGTGCGCCTTCAGCGCCGCTGCGCGCCCGCCCGCCGGTCCGGCACCGGGACGCCGAAGTCCGGCGTGCCGTCGGCTCGCCATGTAATGACTTGCGCGCGCGTGTTGCGATTCGGGTCGAACAGGGAGTCGCCCTCGATCTTTTCGTAGTTGCGCGCGTGGTAGACCAGGACGTCCTGCTTGCCGTCGGGCGTCGTGGTGAAGGAGTTATGGCCCGGCCCATACTGCCCGGTCGCCGCGCTGCTCCGGAACATCGGCAGCGGCGACTTTTTCCACGAGGCCGGATCGAGCAGGTCGGCGGAAGCCGACGCGGTGAGCAAGCCCAGGCTGTAGCTGGCGTCGGTGGCGCTCGCGGAATACGTCATGAAGACGCGGCCATTCTTCACCAGCACGGCCGGGGCCTCGTTGACGTGATGGGTCATCTTCTCCCACGCATGTTCGGGAGCGGTCAAGAGCCTGGCGGGACCCTGGATCGACAGCGGGGTGTCCATGCGGGCGATGTAGACGGCCGTCATGTGCCGGTCCGCCGTGGGCGGCTTCTGGGTCCATGCCAGGTAGCGCTGCCCTTTCACCACGAAGGTGGTGGCGTCCAGGGCGAAGGATTCCCAGCCCGTCTTGAGCTGGCCGCGCTCGATCCACTGCCCCTCCAGGGGATTGGGTGACGCGTTCTCGAGCACGTAGAGGCGGATGTCGAAAGGCGCGTCCTCGCGGCCGGCCGTGAAGTACAGATACCACTTGCCGTCGATGTGGTGCAGCTCCGGCGCCCAAATGTGACGGCTCATCGGGCCGCCGGCATGCTTGCGCCAGACCACCCTGGCCTCGGCCTTGCCCAGGTCGTTCAGCGAGCGGGTGCGGCGCAGCTCGATCCGGTCGTACTCGGGGACCGTGGCCGTGTAATAGTAATAGCCGTCGCCGTGCAGGGTAACGTGCGGGTCGGCGCGCTGCAGCACCAGGGGATTGGCGAACTCGGCGGCTGCCGCGCCTGCGGCGGGCAATGCCAGGGCAAGCGTCAACACGAGGGGGAGGCGGCGGGCGTCGCGCATGTTCGGGTCCTTTGTTCAGTAGATCTCGGATGCCGCCAGCCGCACCTGCTTGAGCAGCAGGTCCGCGCCCGGCGACAGCAAATGGTCCTGCTGGCGGATGATGCCGAAGGCGTCCATCTTGCAGGGCAGCTCGATCGGCAGGATGCGCATCACGTTCAGCGAGGCGTAGTACTGCGCCACCTCCTGCGGCATCACGTGCAGCGAATCGGTCTGTTGCAGCAGCGCGGTAATGAGCAGGAGCGCCGTGGTGTCGACCACGTTCCTGGGAGGCTGCAGGCCGGCGCGGCGGAACATCATGTCGAAGCGGTGGCGCAGGATGCTGCCGGGTGGCGGCAGGATCCAGGGCCTGTCGGTGATGTCTTCCAGGCGCAGGTCCCTGGCATCGAGCAGCGCGTGGCCGGGACGCACCACGGCGCAGACGGCTTCCTCGGTCAGCTCCTCGTATACCAGGCCGCTCGAATCGTCCTTCTCCAGGATGCGGCCGATCATGAAGTCGAGCGTGCCGCGCTGGAGCTTGTCGAGCAGGACGTTGCTGGACTCCAGGTGCACGCCGATGCGCAGCAAGGGCGCCTGTTCCTTGATGCGCGCGATCGCCCGCGGCAGCAGGGCCATCGCGGGCGACATGATGACCCCGACTTCCACCTGCCCGGACAGGCCGGCCCTCAGGGACACCAGGTCGTCGTGCGCCAGCGCCAGGCTGGTGAGCGCCATGCGCGCATGCCGGATCATGGTCTCGCCGTAGATGGTCGGTTCCATCCCGCGCGGCAGGCGCTCGAACAGGCGCACGTCCAGCATCTCCTCCAGGTCCTTGATCTGCTTGGACGCCGCGGGCTGCGTCATGTGGAGCTCCTCGGCCGCGCGGTGGATGTTGCGGTAGTCGTCCAGCGCGATCAAAAGAAGCAGCTGGCGCGTCTTCAGGCGCGCCTTCAGAAACCAGTTGGGGTTCGTCGTATCCATCAGGAAATCATATCATTTCTGATATCAGTTCCACGGAACCACTGCCGGGCGATTATCACTTGCAGCCCGGCGAGGGATTGGCGGCGGGTCCTTCCGCCGTTTGCGCCACCGGCAGCATCTTGCCGTCCGGTCCGTAGTGCAGTTCCTCGACGGCGACCGAGCGGCGGAACTCGCCCCCGGTCGGCAGCTTGCCGTTGTGGTAGAAGATGTAGGACTTGCCGTTGAACTCGACGATGGCCTGGTGGATCGTGTTGACGTTGCTGTTCTTCTCCATGATCACGCCACCCCAGGACCAGGGGCCGGTGGCCGTCGGGCCGCTCATGACCACGGTTTGTTCCGGGAACTTCTGCGAATACGAGAGGTAGTAGGTGCCCTTGCGCTTGTGCAGGTAGGCCGCTTCCACGAAGTTGTCCAGGCCCACCGTGTGGATCGGGCCGTCGAGCTCGATCATGTTGGGCTTGAGCTTCGCGTACTTCATCACCGTGTTGCCCCAGTACAGATAGGCCTGGCCGTCGTCGTCGATGAACACGGCGGGGTCGATGTCGTCCCAGGGGATCGGGGTTTCCCTGGTCATGTCGTTGGTGATGAGGGCGCTGCCGCGCGCGTCCACGAAAGGCCCGGTCGGGCTATCGGAAACGGCGACGCCGATCGCCTTGCTCTTGAGGGTGGCGTGGTCCACGGTCGAATAGAAGTAGTACTTGCCGCCGCGCTTGACGATGTCCGAGGCCCAGGCGTCGCGCCCAGCCCACTTGAAGGTGCTGTAGCGCAGGGGCGAGCCGTGATCGGTCCAGCGCTTCATGTCGCAACTGGAGTAGACCCGCCACTCGTTCATCACGTATTCCTTGCCGCCCTCCGGTGCCTCGTCCCGGCCGACGTAGACGTAGACGCGGCCGTTGTCGACCAGCGCGGCCGGATCGGCCGTGAAGATGTCCTTCACGATGGGGTTGGAAGCCAGGACGGTCGGTGCGGCAAAGGCGGCGGCCAATGCGGCGGCCAGTCCGGCCGCGCGTACGGACATCTTATTCATCACGTCTCCTTATATATAGCTTGTATTTATTAGCTTTGCTTCTGACCGAAGCCCATCAGGCGTTGCACCACGCAGAACACGAACAAGAGCGCGCCGATCACGATCTTGGTCCACCAGGAACTGAGGGTGCCGTCGAAGGCGATCAGGGTCTGGATGGTGCCGAGCACCAGCACGCCCGACAGCGCACCGAGGATGTAGCCGTAGCCGCCGGTGAGCAGGGTACCGCCGATGACCACGGCCGCGATGGCATCCAGTTCCGTCCCCTGCGCATGCAGGCCGTAGCCCGACAACATGTAGAACGAGAACAGCAGGCCGCCCAGCGCCGCGCAGAAGCCGCTGAAGGCATACACCGCGACCTTGGTGCGCCCCACGGCCAGCCCCATCATCGCGGCGGATTGCTCGTTGCCGCCGATGGCGTACACCGCGCGCCCGAAGGAGGAGTAATGCGCCATCCACACCGCGAACAGCAGCATGGCGATGGCGATCAGCGCCCCAGGGGACAGGAAGCCGCCCAGGAAGGGCAGCTGGGTCTGCGACATGGCCACGAACAGCGGATCCTCGATGGTGATCGACTCGATGCTGATCAGGTAGCACAGGCCGCGCGCCAGGAACATGCCGGCCAGGGTGACGATGAAGGGCTGCAGGCGGAAGACGTGGATGATCGCGCCCATGGCGCCGCCAAAGGCCGCGCCGCCCAGCAGCACGACCGCGATCACCGCCAGCGGCGGCCAGCCTGCCACCTGCAGCAGCCACGCCGCCACCATGGTGCCAAGGGCCAGCACCGCGCCCACCGACAGGTCGATGCCGCCGGAAAGGATGACGACGCCCATGCCGATCGCCAGCACCAGCAGGAAAGCGTTGTCGATCAGGAGATTGAGCATCACCTGCAGCGACAGGAAGCCATCGTAGGCCTGCCCCCCCGCCAGCAGCATGGCGACCAGCAGGACCACGGTGGCGGCCGAGGTGAACCAGGGCGCGCTCGACACGCGCGTGGTCAATGCGTTCATGCCGCCCTCCTCTTCCACAGATTCTTGAACTGGTCGGACTGCGAGATGCAGACCAGGAACACCACGCTTGCTTTCACGACCATGTTGACCTCGGGCGGGACGCCCAGCGAATAGATGGTGTAGGTGAGCGTCTGGATGATCAGCGCGCCGATGATGCTGCCCATCAGCGAGAACTTGCCGCCCGCGAGCGAGGTGCCGCCCAGGGTCACCGCCAGGATCGCGTCCAGTTCCAGCATCAGGCCGGCGTTGTTGGCATCGGCGCTCTTCACATTCGAGCTGATCATGAGCCCGGCCATGCCGGCGCAGGCGGCGCTGAACACGTACACGAAGACGACCAGGGCCGCGGTGCGGATGCCGGCCAGGCGCGCCGCCACCGGATTGATGCCGACCGCCTGGATGAACAGGCCCAGCGCCGTGTGCCGCAGCAGCAGGCTGGTAGCGGCAAACACCGCGATCACCACGAACAGCGCGAACGGCAGCCCGAGCAAGTAGCCGCTACCCAGGAAGAAGAAGGGCTGGTAGTACACCGTGACGATCTGGCCGTCGGTCAGCAGCTGGGCCAGGCCGCGCCCGGCCACCATCAGGATCAGGGTCGCGACGATCGGCTGCAACCCCAGGCCCGCGACCAGGGCGCCGTTCCACAAGCCACACAGCACGGCCGCGCCCATGGCGGCCAGCAGCGCCAGCGCCATCGGCGTCTGCGCCACGTACTCGGGCACGCCGTTGTTGATCACCATGGTGCCGCCGATCAGCATCGAGGCCACGGTGCCGGACAGGGCCACCACGGCGCCCACCGAGATATCGATGCCCCGCGTGGCGATGACCAGGGTCATGCCGATCGCGGCCAGCATCAGGGGCGCTGCGCGGTTGACGATGTCGACCAGGCTGCCGTACAGGTGGCCGTCCTTGATCTCGAGGTGGAAGAAGCCCGGAATCAAGAGGAAGTCGATCAGGAGCAGCAGGCCGAGTGCCGCCAGGGGGCGGAACAGCGAATGCTGGAACACCGAGGATTTTGCTGCCTGCGCGGGCGCCAGCGCGGTTTCCTTGACGGCGACGTTCATGCGCTGCCCTCCCCGGCGATCACGTGCAGCACCGAACTGTCGTCCAGCTCGCCGCGGCCGTACTCGCCGCAGGCCTTGCGGTCGCGCATGACCACGATGCGGTCGCTCACGCGCAGCACCTCGGGCAGCTCGGACGAGATGAACAGAATCGACATGCCCTTGCGGCACAGGGTGGTAACGTAATCCATGATTTCCTGCTTGGCGCGCACGTCGATGCCGCGCGTCGGTTCGTCGAGGATCATCAGCTTCGGCTCGGTGGCCAGCCAGCGGGCCAGCAGGACCTTCTGCTGGTTGCCGCCAGACAGAAGGCCGATCGGCGTCTCGATGCCGGCCGTCTTGATCCCCAGTTGTTTCACATAGTGGGCGGCCAGTTCCTGCTGGCGCCGCATCGGAATGGCGCGCAGCAGTCCCTGGCGCGCCTGCAATGCCAGGATCAGGTTCTCGCGCACCGACAGGGCCAGGATCGCGCCTTCGTGCTTGCGGTCTTCGGAGCAGAAGCCGATGCCCTGTTGAATGGCGTCGCGCGGCGTCGAGAACACCTGGCTGCGGCCATCGATCTCGATCGCGCCGCCGTCCGCCTTGTCCGCGCCGAACAGCAGGCGCGCGGTCTCGGTGCGGCCGGAGCCGAGCAGGCCGGCCAGGCCGAGCAGCTCGCCCTTGCGGATCTCGAGGTCGATCGGATTCAGCACCCCCTTGCGCGCCAGCGCTTTGGTGCGCAGGAAGGTCTCGGTGGCTTGGCCAGCTGCGGCGCAGGCACTGCCGGTTTCTTCTTGCGCCTCGGCCGGTGCGCCGATCATCTTGTTGACCAGGGCCAGGCGCGACAGCTCGCTGCACAGGTACTCGCCTTCGCGCTCGCCGTTGCGCATCACGGTGATGCGGTCGGAGATCGCGTAGGTCTGGTCGAGGAAGTGGGTGACGAACAGGATCGCCATGCCCTGCTCGCGCAAGCCGCGCAGCACCGAGAACAGCAGCTGGACTTCGTTCTCGTCCAGGCTGGAGGTGGGTTCATCGAGGATCAGGACCTTGCTCGATATATTCAGGGCGCGCGCGATCGCCACCATCTGCTGGATGGCCAGCGGATAGCTCGACAAGGGTTGGGAGACGTCGACATCGATCTGCAGGCGCTTTAATAGTTCGGCAGCCTGGCGGCGCATGCCGGCCCAAGCTATCATGCCGAAGCGGCGCGGATAGCGTCCAATGAAGATGTTTTCCGCGACCGACAGGTTCGGGCACAGGTTCACTTCCTGGTAGACCGTGCTGATGCCCAGCTGCTGGGCGTCCTGCGTGGAGCTTGGTGCGATCTCCCGGCCATCCAGTTGGATGCTGCCGCGCTCGGGCTGGTAGACGCCGGTGAGGACCTTGATGAGGGTCGACTTGCCGGCGCCGTTCTGGCCCATCAGCGTGTGGACTTCGCCGGGGAACCGGCGCAGGCCTGCGTCCGACCGCGCCTTCACGCCCGGGAATTGCTTGTGGATGCCGGTCACTTCCAGGACCGGCGCCACGGTGGTCGAGGCGAGCATGGCCGCCTCAGTATTTACGGTTCGGGAATTCCTTGGCCGCGACTTCAGCTGGGAACACACCCTCGTTCACGGTAATACGCTTCGGCACCGGCTTGCCCGCCTTGACCATCTGGGCGGTCTGGATCAGCTGCGGCCCGAGCAGCGGATTGCACTCGACGGTGACGTTGAGCTTACCCTGCAACATGGCCTCGAACGCGCCGCGCACGCCGTCGATCGACACCACCAGGATGTCCTTGCCCGGCTTCAGGCCCGCTTCCTCGATGGCCTGGATCGCACCGATCGCCATGTCGTCGTTGTGGGCGTACAGCACGTTGATGTTCTTGCGGTCGGACTTGAGGAAGGCTTCCATCACTTCCTTGCCCTTGGCGCGGGTGAAGTCGCCGGTCTGCGAGCGGATGATCTTCAGCTTCGGATGGTCCTTGATGACTTCCGCAAAACCCGCCTTGCGGTCGATCGCCGGCGCCGAGCCGACGGTGCCCTGCAGCTCGACGATGTTGTAGCTGCGGTTCGGGTTCTTCTTCTGGTGCTCGACCAGCCAGCGCGCGGCGCGGCGGCCCTCTTCCACGAAGTCGGAACCGATGAAGCTGATGTACAGCGAGGGGTCGCTGACTTTGACGGCGCGGTCGGTGAGGATGACGGGGATCTTGGCGGCCTTGGCTTCGCGCAGCACGGTGTCCCAGCCCGATTCCACGACCGGCGAAAAAGCGATCACGTCGACGCGCTGGGCGATGAAGGAGCGGATCGCCTTGACCTGGTTTTCCTGGCGCTGCTGGGCGTCGGCGAACTTCAGGTTGACGCCGGCCGCCTTGGCGGCGCTTTTGATCGAGGCGGTGTTGGCGGTGCGCCATTCGGATTCGGCGCCGACCTGGGAGAAGCCGATGGTGAGCGGTTTGGCGGCGCGGGCCGGCATCGCGACGGCGATGGCGCAGGCGGCGGCGCTACCCAGGAGGGTTCTGCGGGTGAGGGTCATTACCTTAGTCTCCGGTATTGTTGTTTCGCAATACTAAACAATCTTCTGATAACGTTCCAATCACTTTTTCGATCGTTGAGATGCCAATTCTTGTATCAACGGATGTCCAGCATCAGATGTAGTTATCAGAAATACAATAAGTGCCGGGGCGGCAACAGTATGCTACTCTCCTAGGATCTCTTTCCTATACGCACTATGAAAACAAACTCTATCTCCTCATGGCAAGACATTAAAATCGGTGATCTTTTCTATGCTTACAGAAAGGCAAAAGTCGATTGCTTCAAATTCACCGACGTAAAGTGCGTGGCTAAGAGTTTTGCAGCATTCGAGGGTAACCTTCCTGCTAATCTGAGCGAAATTTTAGGAAAAGTTCGCCAAGGCGAAATTGATCAGCTATTGCTAGATAATCTCGGCAAATGCCGTCTGGTTGCGAAGAAACTCAGTGTGGAACCGAAGAAAAAGGGAGTGGAAGTAGGCCCTCACGGATATTTCTCCGACCCAAATCGTGCTTTCTCTAACCTACGATCACGCAACAATTTGATTCCGGAGTTCAGGCTTGTCGGAGACTTCCCAATTGTAATGCACGTGCTCTCCGCACTGTGGATTAATACGGTCGGACACAAGTACGATGCCATCTTATCTGGTTCCGCATATGGATCACGCTTACGGCGCTATAGACATACGGATCAAGTAGCGAAGGTTGGAAGCGGGGACTACCATATCGAAGCAATGGGCTCATTTCAACCCTACTTCAATCCTTACAAACGATGGCGCGAGAACGGGTTACGTGCAATACGACGCGAGTTAGAAGCGGACGGCTCGGTAATTGCTGTTTCCATGGATTTAACGAGCTATTATCACAATATTGACCCATCTTTTCTCAACAAGGATGAGTTTCTAAAGCTAAATGACATTCAGCTAAACGACTGGGAACTTAGCTTTACATCGTCTTTTGTTCTCGCATTGAAAGCTTGGGCAAAGAAGGCTTCGACCTGGCTTGAGCAAGAAGGTGCGCCGAAATCATCAGTCAAAGGCGGAGTTCCAATTGGTCTGGCCATGGCGCGCGTTGCAGCAAACGCCCTACTCGCGAGCCTCGATAAAAGCATCGAAAGCAACTTAGCTCCAATTTATTATGGGCGATATGTTGACGATATTTTTTTGGTTTTGCGTGACCCAGGAAACGTCCATGATGCCCCGGAGCTTCTGAGCTACATTGCGAAACGGAGTTCATGCTTTCCCGAAAAGATTGAATCGAGTCAAAGCAGCTCAATAGAGCTGACCTTACCGGGTGGCATCCAAGGAAAAACTAGACTTATCCTTAAACAGGATAAGCAAAAAATATTTTTCTTGAAAGGGAATGGTGGCTTGGACTTACTCGATAACATCGAAAATCAGATTCGAAGCGTATCGAGCGAGCGGCGATTAATGCCCTCACCGAAGCGGCTTGCATCGATGGCATCTGCAAAAATCCTGACAGCGGCAGGTCACCCTGCAGATGAGGCAGACACTCTTCGAAAAGCCGATGGACTAGTAGTGCGAAGGCTCGGCTGGGCGATTCAGTTGCGGGCAGTCGAAATACTTGCACGAGATTTGCGAAAAGGCGACTGGGAACCTGAACGGGAAAAGTTCTATGAGTTCGCGAAGGCGCATATCTTGAGGCCTGACAAGATACTCGATCATATGGATTATTTGCCTCGACTCCTTTCTATCGCAGTATCGCTTGGTGACTGGGCAAATGCGAAACGCATGCTAACGACGACATTCTCTTCGTTGAAGACGTTGAGCGGCGCCGATATCTCGGCGCTTGTATTGAATGGAGTTCCGCTAAAAGGTAACCATTCGAAGGTTTGGGAGACTTTAAGGCAGACCGTAATCGAATTAGCAGCAGATGCGATTTCTCGGTCACTACGGTGGTCTCAGCGCGACGGCTGTATGAGCCCTATAAATGACATTGGGAAGGAACTTTGCGAATCAGTTGGCCTGACATCCGATTATGATGGACTAAGTGCCATCTCGCTCTTACTTAGGGAGTGCGACTGGGCAAAAACCTCATACAAGGATCACCTTCGTCGTGACGCACAACGAGAACGTCAACAAAGCAGCAATGAAGAATCGCTTCATAGTCTATACATCCATAGCGAAGATTTGAAGGCATTCTTGGACAAGTCGAGAAGTACCGGTGAGGGTTCCGGCGCCACCCGAGTTAACTACCGATGTGCTAAGACGAATTCTGAAGCCCTACCTCCTTCACTGATCCCATACTTAGCGCCGACACGACCGTATTCAACTCAGGAGATTTCCTTATTTTTGCCCTCGGAGTGCATTTTCGAGAACGCCGACACAAACCCGGCACGGGCTTGGGCGAGGTATGTTAGGGCTATCCGTGGTGTTTGGGTGAAGCCGACGTTGGTCTCTAAAGAGATTAGTGCAAAGAAGATCAAGAATGAGGAAAAATCATTTAAACGTGCTTACATCGGAACGACGAAGCGGGAGAGCCCGCGATTAGGGATAAGCAGTTTAAAGACCGTTCAGGGAAGCTACAGTGCCGCCGCATTAGGACGGCAAGACGTATCTCGGGAACGATACGAGAGAATTGAAAGGCTAATCAACCAAGCTCTAAAAGCCTATCCCAAACCGACTCACTTGCTTTTACCAGAACTTTCGCTGCCAGATCGCTGGGTCGAGACTGTGTCGAGCTTATTGCGTGATGCGGGAATTAGCTTGATTGCCGGGCTCGATTATCACCATACCTACCCAGATTTCATACACAGTGAAGCAGTCCTTATTTTAACTGATGACCGTCTGGGCTTTCCTGCTAGCGTACAGATTCGGCAGCAAAAATCACTTCCTGCCGCCGGCGAGGAGTACGATTTACTGAAAACGTTTGGAAAACAATGGCCACCGAAATTAAGAGAAGCAGAGAAGCCAATCTATATTCATAATGGATTTCACTTTGGGTTGCTGATTTGCTCCGAGCTTCAAAATGTGAATCATCGACTCAACTTTCAGGGACGAGTTGACTGTATGATGGTTCTTTCTTGGAACAGGGATTTGGAAACTTTCTCTGCGTTAGTTGAGTCTTCAAGTTTAGACGTGCATGCGCATATTGCGTTGGTCAATAACCGAATCTATGGCGATAGTCGCGTGCGCGCGCCTGCGAAAGCAAATCACGGACGAGATCTTTGTCGCATCCGCGGTGGGGAGAATGAACATGTAGTGGTGGTAGAAATAGACATTGATCAGCTTCGAGCTTTTCAAAGTCGAGCGACGCGCTGGCCGGGAGAAAAAGATCCCTACAAGCCTGTACCAGAAGGCTTCCAGATTCTTTCGAGTCGAAAGGCTATTCCGAGGTAGTTTCTTCTAAGCAGAAACTACGAATAGCAATTCCCAAGCAATGGAGCCTACAGTTATCGTGCTCGTTGCTTGGGCCGGCTGTTCGTGAGCGTTATCGAAGGAGGCGAAGTCCGTAAAGTCCTCCGGCTACAGAGCCTCTGGCTATAAAGCGTATAACCAGCTTTTTTGGTTTATCCTGTGTTAACTGCTGTGGTAGAACGTAGTCGACGGAATAGAAATCTTGCGGTGCGGTACCCTCAAGTAGGACGTTAGCGAGCAGGATACCGTTAATTTCAATGTCAAATTGTCTTCCCGCGTCCGCCCTGGCGAAAGTTAGCCTTAGCACCTTTGCGTCGCCCTTCGGAGAACTGAGCTCATAGCTGAACCACTTGCTCGCATGGCGCCAGTGGCGCCCGCCGTTCACGCCCGCCTCGATGCCCTCGCCCTTGAAGAAATGGTCCGACTCCGGCTGCTGCTCGCCCGGCGCCACCTGGTCGATGGTGCGGGCGTCCAGCGCCAGCCGCTCCGCTTCCCGCGCGGCGTTCTCGGCGCGCATGCGCTCGAAATTGGCCGGCGTCGCATGCTGCCAATACATCGTGTAGCGCGATTCGTGCAGGCGGAAGAAGGGAACGAACTCGGTCGCGCTGCCCGCGGCGCCCCGCACCAGCCCCGGCGCCGTGAAGGTCAGCGGCTTGCCTTTCACGGGCTTGAAACGGCGCAGGAATGCAAGCGAGTCGCTCACCAGCATCGGCGCCGCCTCCAGCGGGCACACCGGCCCGCCCGCGATATGGCCCATGCGTGACTCGTCCGCCAGGAAATTCAGCTCTTCGTCACCGAACATCCGGGTTTTCGCGGCCAGCACGATCGGGCCGTGCAGCACGGCGTAGTAGTTCGACTTGTCCGGCATCTGCTCCAGGCGCGTGCGCATCGGCAGCCGCACGTCCACCCGGTCGCCTTTCTTCCACGCGCGCGCGATGCTCACGTAGCCGCCCGGCGCCGCGTCAAACTTCACCGCCCTGCCGTTCACCTTCACCGCCAGCTTGCCGCTAGCGACCCAGCCCGGATAGCGGATCTTCATGGTAAAGCTGCCCGGCTCATCCACCGTCAGGCGCGTGCTGCCCTCGTCCGGGAAGCGCGTCGACTGGGTGATGCGCACGCCCTTCTCGCGCCAGTGCAGCGTCGAGGGAATGAACAGGTTCACGAACAGCGCATCGCCTCCGTGCGCATAGATGAACTCGCCGTACTTCGCGTGGCTCTCGATCCCCGAGCCGACGCAGCACCACATGCCCTTGTCCACCTGCGAATACACGCGGTAGTGGTTCGGCCGCATCGGCGTGAAGTAGACGAAGCCGCCGCCCGGACGCTGCGAGGACAGGATGTGGTTGTACAGCGCGCGCTCGTAATAGTCGCCGTAGCTGCCCTTCTGCTCCGACTGGAACAGCATGCCCGTCAGCTTGAGCATGTTGTAGGTGTTGCAGGTCTCCGGTCCTTCGACTTCGCCGATCATGGAAGCGAAGTCCCGGTCGTCGTGGAAGTGCTCCTTGACGCTGTTGCCGCCGATGGCCACCGAGCGCCGCTCGACCACCGTCTTCCAGAAGAACTGCGCGGCCCGGTCCAGGTCCTGGCGCCCGGTCATGTCGGCGATGCGCTTGAAGCCGATCACCTTCGGGATCTGGGTGTTGGCATGCAGGCCGGTGAGCTTGTCCTGCCCTTGCGCCAGCGGCTGCAGGACCGCCTGGTGCGAAAAGCGCAGCGCCAGATCCAGGTATCGGTCGTCGCCCGTCAGTTGCGCCACATCGGCGAAAATCTCGTTCATGCCGCCATGCTCGGCGCGCAGCATCTGCTGCATCTGCGCTTCGCTCAACTGCGCGCTCAGGCGCAGCGCCCAGTCGGACAGCGCGACCAGCATCGCACGGGCTTGCTGGTTGCCGGCGTAGCGGTAGGCGTCGCGCAGGCCCGCGTAGACCTTGTGCAGGTTGTACCAGGGGACCCATTTGCCGTTGACCGAGAAGTTGTCGGCCGCCAGCTTGCCGGCCGCGATGTCGCGCCAGGCCTGGCGCCCGCCGGGAATGCCGCCCAGGTAGCCGTCGCCGTTGGCTTCCTGGGCACGCCCCAGCTCCGCCACGAAGTAATTCAGGCGGCGCAGCACCTCGGCGTCGCCGGTCGCGGCGTACATCAACGCCAGCGCCGACAGGTAGTGGCCGCCCATGTGGCCATCCAGCCCCGTCGATTCCCAGTTGCCGTAGCTCGGCTGGCGCGGGTTCAAGCCGGCCTCGCGCAGGAAGGGCGCCAGCAGGCGATCCGGCTCCATCGCCATCATGTAGTTCAGGTCGGTGGTCTGGGCGTCGAGGAAGGGTCCGGGCTTGAGGCGCACGTCGGCCAGGGGGAAGAGCTCGGCCGCCTGGGTCCAGGCACTGAGCAGCGCCAGCGTGAGCGCAGCGAGCTTGTACTTCATGGCAGGCGCACGCTCTGGTAGCGGTCGAGATCAGCCTGGTCGACGAGCGGCCAACCCTCCCTGTCCCACTTCATCTCGAGCACCTTCAGCTTCTGCTTGTAGCCGTCGGCGCTTTCATAAGCATGCAGCACCATATAGTCCTTGCCATCGAAGGTATACGCGCTGTTGTGGCCCAGGCCGCGCCAGGAGCGGTCGCCCTGGATGACGAGCGAGCCGCCGCCCTTGGCCATGTCCACGCCCTGGCGGTCGAGGTAGGGGCCGGTGATGGCTTTGGCGCGGCCCACCACCACCTTGTAGGTGCTGTCCTTGCCCTTGCAGCACAGGTCCCAGGAGGCGAACAGGTAGTACCAGCCGTTCTTCCTGAAGATGAAGGGCGCCTCGATCTGGGCCGGGCCGGCTTCCTCATCCGGTACGTAGGCCGGGCGGTCGCGGCGGGCGATGGTATGCCACTCCTGGGGTTCGGCCAGCTTGGTGCGGCTGGCGTCGAGTTTCACGAGCTTGAGGCCCGTCCAGAAGGAGCCGAAGGACATCCAGGGCGTGCCGTTGTCGTCGTCGATCACGTGCGAGTCGATGGCGTTCCACAGGTCGCGCCCGGGCACCGACTGCAGCACCATACCCTGGTCTTCCCACTTGTAGTTCGGCGAGCGCGGGTCGAGCGTGGCGTTGGTGGTCACGCCGATGCCGGAGGTGTTCTTGCCGAAGCCGGAGACCGAGTAGTACAGGTAGTACTTCCCATTGTGGTGATAGATGTCCGGCGCCCAGATGTGGTCGTTGAAAGTCGGGGCGGCCTTCCTGGCCCAGGACGGCTCGCCGGCGAAGACGCGGCCCTCGGGCTTCCACGAGCGCATGTCGCTCGAACTGTAGAAGCTGACGCCGGGGCCGGTGCTGAAGAGGTAATACTTGCTGCCCTCTTTGGCCATCACGGGGTCGTGGACCTCGAGCTGGGCGGCGAAGGCGGGCAGCGCGGCGGCATGCAGCAGCGCGCCGGCGAAGAGACGGGAGAGTAGAGACATTGCGGACTCCTGAATAGTCGCGATCCGTAGGGTGGGCAGGTCTCCTGCCCACGCGGTGATAGTTTGCTGCGAGATCTACGGGCACGACATCGGAGCCACTAACGATCACCGCGTGGGCGGGAGACCCGCCCACCCTACAAAAGACACAGCCTTAAACGTCGACCGACACCACCACCACCGACTTGGCCGGCACCTTCAGCGTCAGCTTGCCGTTCACCGCCTTGGCGCTGTACGGCGCCGGCTTGATGGCTTGCGGCTTGTCGAAGGTATTGTGCGCGTCCATCGCTTCGGCGGTCAGCACCTGCCCGGTGGCGCCGAGCGCGGCCTGGCCCTTCAGGTCGATGTTCACGTCGCTGGCCTGGCGCGGATTGGTGTTCACCAGGGCCACCCAGACCTTGCCGTCCTTGCCGCGCGCGCTCGATGCGCTGATGCCCGGAATGCTCTGGTTGTCGATCGAATAGGCCACGTCGTTGTTGACGGCCGTCGGCAGCGAGGTCGCGTCCTGGAACGGGATGTACATCTTGTAAGCGTGGTAGGTCGGGGTGAGCAGCATCTTGTCCTTGTCGGTGATGATCATCGCCTGCAGCACGTTGACCATCTGCGCGATCATCGTCATGCGCACACGCTCGGCGTGCTCATGGAAGATGTTGAAGTTCAGGGCCGCCACGACCGCGTCGCGCAGGGTGTTGCGCTGGAACAGGAAGCCCGGATTGGTGCCCGGCTCGACGTCGTACCAGGTGCCCCATTCGTCGACGTAGAAGCCGAGTTTCTTTTGCGGATCGTTCTTGTCGAGGACGGCGACGTTGCGGCGGATGAAGCCATCCATGCGCATGGTCTGCTGCAGGGTCTTGAACCACTCCGATTCGTTGAAGCCGGTCGCGGCCCCCTTCTTGTCCCAGTCGCCGGTCGGCAGGGTGTAGAAGTGGAAGCTGATGCCGTCGGTGAACTTGCCGTTCTCGCGGCTCAACACGTCGGTCCAGCTGGTGTCGTCGCCGTGGCCGCCGCTGGCGACCATCTTCGGGCGCGCGTTGGGCGGGGTTTTCAGGAAGGTGGCGTAGTGGTTGTAGAGGTTGGCGTAGTATTCCGGCTTCATGTTGCCGCCGCAGCCCCAGGCTTCGTTGCCGATGCCGAAGAAGGCGACCTTGTAGGGCTCCTTGCGGCCGTTCTTGCGGCGCTCCTCGGCCAGGGTCGACTTGGTGTCCGAGGTCATGTACTCGAGCCACTCGGCCATCTCCTGCGGCGTGCCGGAACCGAGGTTGCCGTTGACGTAGGCTTCCGTTCCCAGGATGTCGACCAGGTCGAAGAACTCGTGGGTGCCGACCGCATTGCTTTCCGCCACGCCGCCCCAGTGGGTGTTGACCTTCACCGGACGCTTGTTGCGCGGGCCGATGCCGTCGCGCCAGTGGTATTCGTCGGCGAAGCAGCCGCCCGGCCAGCGCACCAGCGGCACCTTCAGTTCCTTCAGGGCGCCGACCACGTCGTTGCGCCAGCCGCGGGTGTTCGGGATCTTCGATTCCGGACCGACCCACAGGCCTTCGTAGATGCCGGTGCCGAGGTGTTCGGCGAACTGGCCATAGACGTTCTTGTTGATGACCGGCCCCGGCTTGGTGGCGTCGATGCTGACGCTCACCTGGGCGAAGGCCGAAGCCGATGCGAGGACGCCGAGCGCGAGGATGGTCGGTTTGAATACGTTCACTACTGTCTCCTGGTTTATCGAACTCTTATTGGAATACGGCGACGAAGCCGCCGTGCGCTTTGATACTGATCTTTTGCTTGCCGCCCTCCAGGCGCGACTGGCTGAACGTACGCTCGCCCTCGCCGTCGGTGATGAGGATGCCGCGCGCTTTGCCGATGAAGGAAAGGTCCAGCTCGAGCGATTTGTCCGCATCCATGGCATTGAGGCCGGCGACGTACCAGGCCTTGCCCGCCCGGCGGGCGATCACGACGTGGCGGCCGGGGTAGCCGTCGACGAAGCGGGTCTCGTCCCAGCTGCGCGGCAGCTCCCGCAGGAAGCCCTTCACGTAGGCCGGCGCGCTGGCCATGCCTTCCGGCGTCTCGGCGAAGTGCTGGATGCCGGACAGGAACAGCACCGATTCGGCCAGCTCGAAGCCATTGCGGGTCTTGCGCTGGATGTTCGGGATGTCGCCGAAGACCGTGGGCGTGAAGTCCATCGGGTCGAATAGGTTGCGCGTGAACGGCAGCATGGCGGCATGGGGCGCGACCAGGTCCTGGTCACGCTGATCGAAGGTGGTGAACTCGAAGCCGCGCACCGCCTCGACGGTCATCAGGTTGGGGTAGGTACGCGACCAGCCGCGCGGCAGCGTGGCGCCATGGAAGTTCACCAGGAGGCCGGCCTTGGCGGCATCGTCCAGGATGTCGACGTAATAGGCGATCATCGACTGGCCGTCGCCGCCGAAGAAGTCGATCTTGACGCCCTTGACGCCCATGTCGCGCAGCTTCGCGAACTCGCGCGTGCGGGCCTCACGGGTCAGGAGCGCGTTCCTCGGCGTCTGCGGCGCCTTGTTCCAGGCGCCGGCGGAGTTGTACCAGACCAGGATGCCGATGTTCTTCTTCGCCGCGTACGCGACCAGCTCGCGCATCTTCGCGTCACCGATCCTGCGGTCCCATTCGGCGTCCACCAGGGTGTAGTCCCAGCGCATCTCGGCGGCGTAGTCGACGAACTTCTTCTGGACGTCGAAGACGGTGGCATCGTCCTTCAGCAGCGCCCAGCTCCACGAGGCATGGCCTGGCTGGACGCGCGCCTTGTCAAAGGCGATGGCGGGCGCCGCGAGGTCGGTGCCGAGCGTCGATTCGACCAGGGTTTTCAGGGAACCGAGCGCGATAATCCGCCAGGGCGTCACCAGCTCACCCTGGCTTTGTGCCAGCAGCGCGCCCTCGGTGAACACTTCGGCGGCCATTGGAAAAGCGAGCCTGTAGCGGCCCTCGGGCGATTCGGCGTCCAGGCGCGAGGCGTGGAAGCTGCCGTCCATGTTCGCCTCGGTCAGCGCCACCCAGGTGTCGCCGGTGCGGAACAGGGCCGGGAACACCCAGCCGGCCGGCATCGGCGAGCGGGTCCCGACGGCGATCTCGCGCTGGTAGTGCTCCTCGTAGGATGGGTTGGTGTTCGACCAACCGGTTTGCGCCACCGCCATCGGCTGCAGCCAGGCCTTGGCGGACCTGTCGAAGTTAAAACCCGTCGCTTCGGAGACGAACTTCTTGTGCGGCAGCGAAGGCTCGGCTACCCGATAGCGGAAGGCGACACCGTCGTTCGAGACGCGCAAGGCGAGGTCCATGGCCTGCCCTTGCGCGTTGCGGACGGTGTAGACCTGTTCGTTGGCGGCGTAGCTGATGCGCCGCTTCTTGCCGGTGGCGAGCTCGTAGCTGTCGCGGACCGGCTTGATCGCGGAGGTCGAAACGATCCTCAGCCTGGTCGCCAGGTCCGCGCCCTCCAGTTGCAGGCCGAGCGGCGACGCGAGGATGACGGGTTTGCCGTCGCGGGCGATGGCATAGCTGAGCGTGCCGCCAGGTGCGGCCGTGACGGTCACGGCGATGTGGCCGTCCGGGCTGGTCAGGGCGGCGGCGTGGGCCTGGGTGGTGAACATGGCGACGAGCGCCAGGGTCGTGCGGGACATAACATGCATGGGCAAGCTCCGTTGGCACGTCGTTCCGGCGCAGGCCGGAACCCAAGTGTGCGTGCATGCACACGACATTGGATCCCGGCCTTCGCCGGGGTGACGGATCATGGGATAGTGGCGAACGGCGACGAAGCGGCACTCAGCCGCGACGCATCACGTCCAGCCCGCGTCGACGACGAAATCCTGCGCCGTGCACATCTTGCTGTCGTCGGCGCCGAGGAACAGCACCATCGCGGCGATATCGTCCGGCATCAGCTTGCCCGGCAGGCACTGGGCCTTCTTGATCTCGCGTTCGGCCGCCTCGTCCACCCACAGGTCGATCTGGCGCTGGGTCATGACCCAGCCCGGCGTGACGGTATTCACGCGCACGCCGAAGGGGCCCAGGTCGCGCGCCAGGCTGCGCGTCAGGCCGATCACGGCCGCCTTGGTGGTCGCGTAGACCGGGTAGCCGGCGCCCTTGGCATGCCAGGACATCGAGGAAAAATTGATGATGGAGCCGCCGCCCATCTTCTTCATGCCCGGCAGGACCGCCTGCGCGGTGAAGAACATCGGGCGCTGGTTGATGGCGATGCGTTCGTTCCAGTAGTCGAGGGAGACCTGCTCGATGTCGTGGCGCTGGTCGTTGGCGGCATTGTTCACCAGCACCTCGAAGTCGCCCAGCTGTTCGGCCAGCTCGGCCATCGTGCGCTGCAGCGCGGGGATGTCGGTGATGTCGCAGCAGCGGAATACCGGCGCGCGGTGGCCGGCATTCGCCAGGTTCGCACACAGCGTTTCGCTCGCTTCCTTCGCAATGTCGACGAAGGCGACCACCGCGCCCTGCTCCACGAAAGCCTTCACGATCGCTTCGCCGATGCCGGTGCCGCCGCCCGTCACGAATACCCGCCTGCCCTGCAGGCTGGGATACTTCGCCAACTTGTTCATGCTAGTCTCCATCCGTTCTTATTGTCCTTCTGCTTTACTCTTTGGTCAACGCACCGTCCCTGCGGCGCCAGATCCCGCCCGGGTTCCCGTCACGCAGCGGCTCCGGCAGCAATTCCTGGGGCAGGTTCTGGTAGCACACCGGACGCAGGAAGCGGGCAATCGCACCGGTGCCCACCGAGGTGCTGCGCCCGTCCGCCGTGGCCGGGAACGGGCCGCCGTGGACCATGGCGCTCGAGACCTCGACGCCGGTCGGAAAGCCGTTGGCGAGGATGCGGCCGACCTTGCGCTCCAGCAGCGGCAGCAAGGCCGCGGCATCGGCATGGTCGTGCGGGTCCATCTGCAGGGTCGCGGTGAGTTGCCCTTCCAGCACATCGACGACCGCGCGCATTTGATCCGCATCCCTGCACACCACCACGAGCGATGCCGGGCCGAAGACTTCCTCGTGCAGCTCGTGGCGCGTCAGGAATGCGTCCGCGCCGACCCGGAACAAGGCGGCCGCGCCCTTGCCTTCGCCGTGTTCGAGACGCGCCAGCGTGCTCACGGCCGCGTGGCCGGCCAGGGCGTCGACACCCTTGCGGTAGCTCTGCGCGATGTTCTGGTTCAGCATCACGGCCGCTTCAGTGGCGCCCAGGGCTTCCTGCGCCGTCTTGCAGAAGGTCGCCAGGCCGGGGCCGTCGATCGCCAGCACCAGCCCGGGATTGGTGCAGAACTGGCCCACGCCCAGCACCAGCGAGGCGGCGAAGCCCTTGCCGATTTCTTCGGCGCGGTGCTCCAGCGCATGCGGCATCAGCAAGACCGGGTTAATGCTGCTCATCTCGGCATAGACGGGAATCGGCTGCTTGCGCGCCGCGGCGACCGCCATCAGCGCCGTGCCGCCCCCACGCGAACCGGTGAAGCCGACGGCCTGGATGGCTGGATGACCGACCAGGGCCTGGCCGATGCGGCTGCCGGTGCCGGTCAACAGCGAGAATACGCCGGCCGGCAGTTCGCACTGCTGCACGGCCCTGGCGACGGCGCGCGCCACCAGCTCCGAGGTGCCCGGATGCGAGGAATGCGCTTTCAGGACCACCGGGCAGCCGGCAGCAAACGCGGATGCGGTGTCGCCGCCGGCGACCGAAAAGGCCAGCGGGAAGTTCGATGCGGCGAACACCGCGACCGGACCGACGCCGATCAGGTGGTAACGCAGGTCCGGACGCGGCGGGCTGCGCTCCGGCAGCGCCGTGTCCAGGCGCGCATCGCGCCAGGAGCCTTCGCGCAGCAGGTCGGCGAACATGCGCAGCTGGTTGCAGGTGCGTCCGCGCTCACCTTCGAGGCGCACGCGCGGCAGGCCGGTCTCGAGCATCGCGCGTTCGATCAGCGCGTCGCCCAGCAGCATGATCTGCTGCGCCACGGTGTCGAGGAAGCGTGCGCGCTCTTCGTCGGTGGTGGCGCGGAAGGGGTCGAAGGCCTCGCCCGCCAGGCGGCAGGCCCGGTCGATCTGCTCGGCGCTCACCATGTGGAAGTCCGGTTCCAGGTGCTCGCGCCTGCTTGGGTCCCAGGCCTTGAACGACCCCTCGGTGCCGCGTTCGTGGACGCCGCCGATGATGGCTTCGCCGCTGATGCTCATAAGGCCTTCACTTTCGCAAAGCCGGTCTCGCGCACCGCGAGGCGGTTGCGCAAGGCCGGGCCGAACTGGGGCGACTCGACTTCGAAAGTGTCGCCGGCTTGTACGGAAATGCCGTCGGCGAAGCTCAGCGTGGCGGTGCCGAAGAAATGGATGTGCACGTCGCCCGGGCGCTTGAACAGGCCGTACTTGAAGTGGTGGTACTCGAGGTTCTCGATGCTGTGCGACATGTTCTGCTCGCCGCTGACGAAGGCCTTTTCCCAGCGTACCCGCCCGTCCTTGTCGAGGATGCGCGAGGTGCCCGACACGTGGCCCGGCAGCTCGCCCACCAGCAGGGCCGGGCCCAGGCCGCAGTTACGCAGCTTCGAGTGGGCCAGGTAGAGGTAGTTCTGGCGCTCGGTGACGTGGTCGGAGAACTCGTTGCCGATGGCGAAACCAAGGCGGCAAGGCTGGCCGTCGTCCCCGATCAGGTACAGGCCCGCGATCTCCGGCTCCTCGCCGCCGTCGAGCGCGAAGTCCGGCATGTCGATGTCCTGACCCGTTGCGCGCACGGTCGAGCCATCGCCCTTGTAGAACCATTCCGGCTGCACGCCGGGGGTGCCTGGCGCCGGCTTGCCGCCTTCGACGCCCATGCGGAACATCTTCATCGAGTCGCTCAATGCGGCGACGTCGCCGCCGATCTTCTTGTGCATGGCGTCGCGGGTGTCGGCGCTGCCCAGGTGGGTGAGGCCCGTGCCGGTGACGTAGCAATGGGCGGGGTCCGGATGGTCGAGCGGGGGCAGGATGCGGCCCGCGCGGGCGAGGTCGTCGTAATGGAGATGCTCGCTGGAGGCGGCGCTGTCGGCCAGTTGCGCCAGGCCCGTGCCGGCGGCGATGGCGGCGCGCGCCAGTTCGCGGGTCGTCGCGTAGCCGCCCACGACGCGGACGGTGTTGTCATGCAGGATGCCGATGCGGCGTTCCTGGGATTCGGTGATGAATTGTACGAGCAGCATGGCCCGGTCTCCCGTTTAGTTATTAATAGCGATGCAGTGTTCATGTGGCGGTTGACCGCGTGGGCGGCCAAGCCGCCCACCCTACGAGAACCGCTCTTGTAGGGTGGGCAGGTCCCCTGCCCACGCGGCCAACGCACGCCAGATCAGTGAGAATGCTTGGGCACTGCGGAGCCCCGGCACCCCACCAGGAAGTCGAAATCGCACCCCTCGTCCGCCTGCATCACGTGGTCCAGGTAGAGCCGCTGGTAGCCGCTGTGCTGTACCGGCTTGTTCTGCTCGGCGCGGTCGGCCAGGCGGTTACGAATCTCTTCGTCCGACAGCTCGATGTTCAAGCCACCGCCGGCGCAATCCAGCTGGATCCAGTCGCCGTCCCGCACGATGCCCAGCGGCCCGCCGGCCATCGCTTCCGGCGCCACGTGCAGCACCACGGTGCCGTAGGCGGTGCCGCTCATGCGCGCGTCCGAGATGCGCACCATGTCGGTGACGCCCTGGGCCAGCAGCTTGGGCGGCAGGCCCATGTTGCCCACTTCCGCCATGCCCGGGTAGCCTTTCGGGCCGCAATTCTTCATCACCAGGATCGAATTCGCGTCCACGTCCAGGTCGGGATCGACAATGCGCTGCTTGTAATGATCAAAATCCTCGAACACGACGGCGCGGCCGCGGTGCTGCATCAAATGCGGCGAAGCCGCGGAGGGTTTCAGCACGGCGCCACGTGGCGCCAGGTTGCCACGCAGGATGCGGATGCCGCCGTCCGCGATCAGCGGGGTCTCCAGCTTGCGGATCACCTCGTCGTTGTAGATCGGCGCGTCCTGGCAGTTCTCCCACAGGGTCTTGCCGTTGACGGTGAGCGCGTCCTTGTGCTTGAGCAGGCCGCCCTCGCCCAGGCGACGGATCACGCCCGGCAGGCCGCCGGCATAGTAGAACTCCTCCATCAAGTATTTACCCGAGGGGAGCAAGTCGACGATGGTCGGGGTGCCCTTGCCGATCGTCGACCAGTCCTCCAGTTCGAGCGGCACGCCGACGCGGCCGGCGATCGCCTTCAGGTGGATCACGGCATTGGTCGAGCCGCCGATGGCCGCGTTGACGCGGATCGCGTTCTCGAAATTTTCGCGCTTGAGGATTTTCGACAGGCGCAGGTCTTCGTGCACCATCTCGACGATGCGGATGCCCGACATGTGGGCCAGCACGTAGCGGCGCGCATCGACCGCGGGAATGGCGGCATTGTGCGGCAACGAGGTGCCGAGCGACTCGGCAATGCAGGCCATGGTCGACGCGGTGCCCATGGTGTTGCAAGTGCCGGCCGAGCGCGAGTGGCCGGCTTCGGCGGACAGGAAATCGTGCATCGTGATTCTCCCGGCCTTGGCCTCCTCGTGCAGCTGCCAGACGGCGGTGCCGGAACCGATGTCCTTGCCGTTCAGCTTACCGTTGAGCATGGGACCGCCGGTGACGACGATGGTCGGCAGGTCGACGCTGGCCGCGCCCATCAAGAGGGCCGGGGTGGTCTTGTCGCAGCCCACCAGCAGCACCACCGCGTCCATCGGGTTGCCGCGGATCGATTCTTCGACGTCCATGCTGGCCAGGTTCCGGGTCAGCATGGCGGTCGGGCGCAGGTTCGATTCGCCGTTCGAGAACACCGGGAACTCGACCGGGAAGCCGCCGGCCTCCAGGATGCCGCGCTTGACGTGTTCGGCCAGCTTGCGGAAGTGGGCGTTGCAGGGGGTGAGTTCGGACCAGGTGTTGCAAATGCCGATGATCGGCTTGCCCTGGAATTCATGGTCGGGAATGCCCTGGTTCTTCATCCAGCTCCGGTACATGAAGCCGTTCTTGTCCTGGGTCCCGAACCACGCCGCCGAGCGCAACGTGGTTTTCTTCTTAGTCTCGGACATGCCTTCTCCTCCTTGTTTCCGCCACGGGAGGCTAAGGACCTCCTCTCATGTCGTGTTGTTCAGCAATGAGGCAAGTCTAAAAGCTGGCCAGATAACTTTCCAATCAAATATTTCGCAATATCGATACTGAATTTGTTATCGGAGCGGGCCAAGAAAGCGCGATTCCGGCAGTCCGCGCACGTCGAGCGCGTGGCGGAACATGGCGCCCGACAGCGGCGCGGCAGCACGGTCGCCGCCGCTCATGCCGAGCCAGGCGCTGGTGAGGTACAGGGTGGACAGGCCCGGCCCGCCAAAGGCCGGGCAGCTGGGCTGGGGTGCGGCAAGCGGCAAGACCCGGTCGAGCCGGCCGTCCGGCGCGAAGCGCATCACCTGCCCTGCTCCCCAGCGCGTGGTCCAGAGGAAGCCTTCGGCGTCGATGCAGGAGCCGTCCGGCTCGCCCGGCGCCGTGTCCGCCGCCACGAACACCCGGGAGGCGCCGATCGCGCCGCTGTGCGGATCGTAATCGCAATACCGGATCTCGCGCGTGACGGAGTCGGCATAGTACATGCGCCGTCCGTCCGGGCTGAAGCAGATGCTGTTGGCAATGGCGGCATTCCCGAGCGGCAAGCGCTCCAGGCGCAGGTCCGGGTTCAGGCGATAGAAACCGCCCAGCGCGCGCTTCACGCCGTCTTCCTGGTTGAACATGCCGAACACGAAGCGTCCCTGGCGGTCGCAGCGCCCGTCGTTCAAGCGCGTGGCGGGCATCTCGGCTTCCACCTCGCAGATGCGTTCCACCCGGCCGGTCGAGAAGCGGAACCAGGCCAGGCTTGACGCCAGCCCCAGCAACAAGCAATCGTCGCTGCCGGTGAGCGCGAAGCAGCACAAGCGCTCCGGCATCGGCCAGCTGGCGCTCTTCCCGCTCCCCGGCGAATACGACCACAGGGTCGCTTGCGGGATATCGGTCCACAGCAGGCGTTCGGTGCGCTCGCACCACAGCACGCATTCGCCCAGCTCATGGCGCCCGTCGAGGAAGTGCTCCATCACGCCTGCGCCGCCTGCACCGAGAAGCGAAAGCGCGATGCGCTCCGGTACACCTGGCCCGGACGCAGGATCACGTTCGGGAAGCGCGGCCGGTTCGGCGAATCCGGAAAATGCTGCGGCTCGAGGCAGAAGCCGCTGCGCTGCCCATAGCTGCGGCCCTTGCCGCCGAGAGAACCGTCGAGGAAGTTCCCGCTGTAGAACTGCACGCCCGGTTCCTCGGTGAACAGCTCCAGCACCCGTCCCGACACCGGTTCGAGCACATGGGCCGCGCGCGTCATCTCCCTGCCATTGGGTTTGTTGAGCACGAAGTTGTGGTCGTAGCCCTGGCCGTGGCGCAGCTGCTTGTCCGGCTGGCCGACGCGCTCGCCGATCGGGCGCGGCGTGCGGAAGTCGAAGGGCGTCCCGGTCACCGGAGAGAGCGTACCCAGGGGGATCGCCGCCGCATCGATGCCGACAAACGTATCGGCGTCGATACTGAGCAGGTGGTCCAGCACGTCACCTTCGCCCGCCAGGTTGAAGTAGCTGTGCTGGGTCAGGTTGACCGGGGTCGGTTGGTCGGTGACGGCCTCGAAGCGGACCACCAGTTCGTTGTCGTCGTTCAGCTGGTAACAGACGACGGCGTCCAGGTTCCCGGGATAGCCTTGCTCGCCGTCGACGCTGCGGTAGGCCAGGCGCAGGCTGTCGCCCTCCACGCTGGCCTGCCACTTCACCTTGTGAAAGCCCCCTGGCCCGCCGTGCAGGTGGTGCGCGCCGTCGTTCGCCGGCAGCACGATCTCGCGGCCGTCGAGCGTGAAACGGCCCTTGGCGATGCGGTTGCCGTAGCGGCCGATCACGGCGCCGAAGTAGGGATGCTCGCCTTCGTAGGCGGCGAGCGAGTCCAGGCCCAGCACCACGTCGGCCAGGCGGCCCTCGCGGTCGGGCGTGTGCAGCTCGGTGACGATGCCGCCGAAGTCGATGATTTTCGCCACCAGGCCGTTCGCGTTGGCCAGCGTGTACTCGGTGATGGCCTCGCCGTTGGCCAGACGCCCGTAGGGCGCCTGCGTGATACTGGGCGTTCTCGAGTTTGACACCGTGTTCTTCCTCAATCGGTGGCTCGGTTGGTCGATGCGCGGCCGAACACCGGCATGCCCTGCGCATCCCAGTGCAGGGTTTTCACGAAGGTGTGGCGGTCCGGGTTCCAGAGCGGGTCGCCGACGATCTCGGTGTAGGTGCGGGCGTGGTAGACCAGCACCACGGTCTCGCCGTCCTCGGCACAGGTGAAGCTGTTGTGGCCCGGGCCGTAGATGCCGTGCTCGTAGCAGGTGCGCAGCACGGGCTCGGGCGACTTGGTCCAGGAGCCCGGGTCCAGCAGGTCGGCGTCCTCATGTGCCCACAGCAGGCCCATCGCGTAGTTCTCGTCGGTGGCGCTGGCCGAGTAGCTGATGAAGATCCTGCCGTTGCGGCGCAGGACCGACGGGCCCTCGTTGACCCGGAAGCCGCGCGTCTCCCAGTCGAACTCGGGTTTGCTCAGCATGACCGGCTTGCCCTCGATCTGCCACGGCGTCTTCATGGGCGCGATGTAGAGGTTGGAATTGCCTTCGATCGCGTGGTCCTTCTGCGCCCACAGGTAGTACAAGCGGCCCTTGTGGGTGAAGGTGGTGGCGTCCAGGCAGAAGCTGTCGATGCCGGTGTCGACCTGGCCCATGAACTCCCATTCGCCCGCGAGCGGATTCGCATTGCGGTTGCGGATCGCGTACATGCGGTGCTGGAACAGCTTGTGCTTGATCTCGCGGCTGGGGGCCGCGGCGAAATAGATGTACCAGGCGCCTTCGTTGAAATGGATTTCGGGTGCCCACACCAGTTCGCAGTACGGGCCGGTGTCGGGCTTGGTCCATACGTCTACCGTTTGCGCCTGCGCCAGGCCGGCGATGGTGGCGGCGCGGCGCAGTTCGATGCGGTCGTACTGCGGCACCGAGGCGGTGAAGTAGTAGTAGCCGTCGGTGTGCTTGTAGATGTAGGGGTCTGCCCGCTGTTCGATCAGGGGTTTGAGAATGGTTTCTTGCATCGTTAATCTCGTTTCAAAGTTTGCCTATCACCGCGTGGGCAGGAAACCTGCCCACCCTACGGGTATGCGCCGTTGTAGCGTGGGCGGGGTAATTGCGGGCAGTGCTCGCAATTACGAAGGCCACGCGGTCAACCCACGTCAGCCGGCGACGTACCCGGCCGTGCGCATGTCGGCCTTGACCGTGTCGTAATACTGGTCGCTGATGCGGTACTTGAACATCAGCACGCCCATCAGGAAGTGGAAGAAGCCCGGGATCACCGACAGCATCAGGGCGATGCCCTGCAGCGCCAGCGTCGATTGCGCCTGGTTGGGCTGGTACTGGAAATAATCCAGCAGGATGCCGACCATGCCGCCCGCGATCGCCATGCCGGCCTTCTGGCACACCGAGATGCCGCCAAAGGCGAATCCCGACACCCGCTTGCCGGTCTTGACCTGGCCGTAGTCGATGGTCTCGGCGATCGCCGACCAGAACACCGGCGCGTGCAGGTCCACCACCAGCGACAGGATGAAGTACAGGACAAAGGCCAGCACGATGTCGCCCGGCTGCACCAGGAAGTAGATCAGGAGGCTGATGGCGGCGACCAGGATCTGCGTGTTGCGAAACAGCTTGACCTTGCAGTAGAACTTGGTGGTCCAGGTGGATACCACCATGGCCAGGATGGCCGCAGCCACGCCGGTGGACAGGAAGGCCGACACGGTGGCGGTGTCCCCGCCCAGGTAGTACTTGGCATAGTAGATCGCCACCGAGCCGCGGATCACGTAGCCGATCGTGCCGGTCACGCACACGGCGCACAGGATCAGCCACTGGTCGTTCTTCATCAGCACGCGCACCTGGTCCATCAAGGGCTGTTTCTCGACCTTGTGGACGACGCGCTCGGTGGTGGTGAAGAAGCACAGCAGGAACAGCAGCACGCCCATCGCGGCCATCACCGCCATCGCCGCCTGGTAGCCGGCAGCCTGGTTGCCGGGGTCCCACCAACTGGCCAGAACCGGCACGATGATGGTCACCATGAAGGCGCCGATCTTGGCGAAGAACAGGCGGTAGCCGTTGGCCGACAGGCGTTCCTGCGGATCGGACGTCAGTCCGCTGATCAGGGAGATGTAGGGGATGCCGACGCCCGCCGTCATCAGGGTCATCAGGATGTAGGTCGAATAGGCCCAGACCAGCTTGGCGTCATAGCTCCAGTCGGGCGTGGTGAAGACCAGGAACACGCTCAGGCCGTAGGGTACGGCGAGCAGCAGCAGCCAGGGCCGGTAGCGCCCCCAGCGGGTGAGCACCGAGTCGGTCACCTGCCCCATCGCCAGGTCGGCCACGGCGCCGACCACCTTGACGGCCACGAACAGCGCCGCCAGGTCGGCGGTGTGGATGCCGTAGATGTCGGTGTAGAAGAAGGTGATGATCAGCATCATCGACGAGATCACCACGTTGAGCGCCATGTCGCCGGCGCCGAAACCCGCTTTTTCGAGGGTGGAGAGTTTTTGTGTGTGCATGTGCATTCCCTTCCGAACGACCCGGGGGCACTGCCGGGATCAACCCTGCAGTGCCCCTGCTTCTACTGCATCGGCTGGCGCTTACAGCTTCCAGCGCAAGGCGAGCGAGGCCGAACGTCCGACCTGGACCGTACCGAAATTGGTCAGGGTCTGGTTGCCCGCATTGCCGAAGTGGTAGTACTGCCGCTGCATTTCGTTGGTGAGGTTGATGGCGGCGATATCGACCGACATCCTGTCGGTGATCTTGTAGGAAATTTGCATGTCCACGCTCTTTTCGGGATGGCGCCAGATACCGATCGGATTGGCGAACAGGGCCGCTTCGTTGGCGGCCAGGAAGCCGGAGCGCCAGACATAGGACAAGCGCGCGCTGACCGGGCCCTTTTCGTAAGCCAGGGTCGCGTTGTAGGAACGGTCGGACACCCCGAAGAACGGTGTCTCGAGCTGGGCGATGATCTCGCCGGCGCTGTTCGCCTCGGGGACGTTCTGCGACGAGCTCAGCTTGGTAAAGCTGCCCTGGAAGCCCAGGCCGTCCAGCGGGCCGGGGAGCCACTTCGGGAAGTAGATCAAGCCGAGTTCGATGCCCTTGATGGTGCCGTCGGAAGCGTTGACCGGTGAGTTGATGACGTAGTCATAGCCGTTCGTATGGTCGCCGCCCGAGGTCGAGTTGCGGAACGGGTCGTCCGCCGGGTCGACGTGGATCTTGCGGCGCAGGGGCACGACCAGGCCGTCGATCTTGCGCTTGAACAGGGTGCCGTAGACTGCGCTGTCTTTCTGGAAATACCACTCGCCGGTCAGGTCGAAGTTGGTCGAGAGCGTCGGTTTCAGGTCCGGATTGCCGCCGGTGCCCGAACCATACCCCACCCGCGATATGTCGTCGGCGAGTTGCAGGACCGGATTCAGGTCGCCAAAGTTGGGGCGGCGCAGGGTTTTACCGAAGTTGAAGCGCGTTACGACATCCTTGGCCGGGTCGTAGGTCAGGGTCAGGCTGGGCAGGAACCTGCTGGTCGACTTGCTGGCGCCGGACGGCGTAACCGCCTTCGTGGTGGCGTCGACCTTGTAGAAGTTCATGTCGGTATCGACCTTGGTGTAGCGTACGCCGACGTTGGCGCGCAGGCGATTGCCGAACAGCTCGCTTTGGAAATTCCCCATCAGGTAGAGATTGCTCGTCTTCTCCTCGATCTCGAAGGTCTTCTGCAGGCTCAGCTGGTCCGTGGTCAGGAAACTGCTGTTGACCGAGTGATAGAGCTTGCGCCATTCGTCGATGTTGTCGCGAATGGTGTAGGCATTGGGCACCACCCACGAGCGCGGCACGTCCGAGATGTCGGCGCCGAAGTTCGAGTTGGCAATGGAATAATCTGGCCCCAGCGAGGCGAGGTTGCGGCCCAGGGCGGCCGATTGTGTCCGGTTGGCCTCCGAGGCCTTGCGCACGTCGTGGCGCAGGCCGAACTGGAGCGTCTGCAGCGCACCCCAGTCGGCATCGAACACGCCCGCCAGCGTGGCCGTGGCGGCGCTGCCCTTGTTGCGGTTGGCGTTATCGTAGAACTCGGCGACATTCCACTTGCTCGGGTCGGCCAGGTCGGCATTGTTATTGAAGCGGAAGGCCGTATCGCCGCCGGCATTGAAGTCGACGTCGATGGACGGCGCGACGCGATCGATCCGGGTGGCGGTGAATTGCGTGTCGAACTCGCTGGTCTGGTACGACAGGTCGCCGTCCAGCTTCAGGCGCTCGCCGATATTCCACTTGCCGTTCAGGGCATACACGAAGGAATCGGTTTTCGACGTGGTGTAGTCGCCGCTGTTGAAGCCATAGACGTTATTGAGCTTGCGGGTCTTGATGACGTTCGTTCCCGGGAAGGTCGTGATCGTCCCCGCCGGGTTGCTGCCCAAATCGCCCCACCAGTCGGCGAAGCTGAACAGCAGCTGGTTGAAGGCCTTGTCGCGATAACCGTTGTACATCGACTCGAAGGTGTAGACCGCATCGCCGTGCGGTTTCCACTGCAGGGCGATATTCGCGGCAGGACGCTTGCGTTCGCCCTGGACGTCGCTCTGGAACACGGCGTCGCGCGCCAGGTAATACGGATAAGCCTTGCCGTCGAAGTTCAGCGTCGACCCCGCGGCCATCGGCAAGCCGGTACGGGTACCGGGCGCCCAGATATCGTTGTCGAAGATGCGCTGCAAGGGCGTGTAACCCGGCGGCACTTCGGCCGCATTCGGGCTGGTGAACGGCACCATGGCGCCCGGGGTCACGCTTTCATTGCGGTATCTCGTCTGGGTCGCCGCCAGGTTGACCAGGGCGCCGACTTCGCCGATGCCGGTTTCCCAGCGGTTGCTGAACATGGCGCTGAGCTGCGGGTTCCACTTTTTCGCGGGATCCAGAAAGGTCTCGCGCGCCGAGATCGACACTTGCGACCCCTTGAAATCGAAGGGCCGCAGCGACTTGACGTCGATCTGGCCCGCGATGCCGGTTTCCAGCTGGCTGGCGTCGCGCGTCTTGTACACGTCGATCTGGCGCACCAGGGTCGAGGGAATGTCCTGGAGCGCGACCTGGGTGCCCGAGGCGGTAAAGATATTGCGGCCGTTCCAGGTGGTCTGGACATCGGGCAGGCCACGGATGGACAGCGCGCCGACTTCGCCGCCGGCGCGGTTGGTGACCTGGATCCCGGTCACGCGCTGCAGCGCTTCGACAACGTTGTTATCGGGGAGCTTGCCGATGTCTTCGGCAACGACCGATTCCACGACCTGGTCGCTGATGCGCTTGATCGCCAGGCTCTTGATGAGCGATGCCTTGACGCCCGTGACGACCACGGTCTGCGTGTCACTCGGCTCGGTCGTTTCGGCGCTTGCCGCGGGGGAGATTTCCTGTGCGCCGACCGTGGCGGCGCTGATCAGGCCTGCTCCGGCCAGTGCGGCGACGGTGGCGCGAAGTGCGAAGGCGTGACCGGTACCGGCCGCGGCGCGGCCGAATGATGTGCGTTTCATACGTCTCCTGTGTCGTTATCGTGATGGCCGCTGTGCCGCGGCTTGCCGTTATTACATTCCCGAAAGGAATGTTAGGCGTAACAGTGAGAACGTTCCAATCAAATTTTTGGCCAATCCGATACCAAAACACGTATCAGCGTGCCTGATCAAGGGAAGGCGTGAGCGTGTCCCCGTCCGCGGGGTCGTCGGCGGGCGGCAGGATGTCCGCCACCGGCGCGTCGGGCGCGACGTCGAGGGCGCGCAGCGCGTCCTGCACCACGCCCGCGAACACCGGCGCCGCCACGCGTCCGCCGAAATAGCCTTCCTCGGTGGGCTCGTCGATCATCACGGCGACGATGATGCGCGGCCGCGACACCGGCGCGAAGCCGACGAAGCCGGCGATGTAGCGGTTGGTGTAGCGTCCCCCCACCGGCTTGTGGGCGGTGCTGGTCTTGCCCGCCACCCGGTAGCCGGGCACGCGCGCGCGCGGCGCGGTGCCGCCGGGCCAGGTGGCGCGTTCCATCATGGCGCGCACCGCGGCCGCGCTGGCGCTCGACAGCACGGGACGCGCCACCGGCGCCTCGTCCAGCTTGAGGAGGCTGAGCGGCACCATGTCGCCGTCGCGCGCGAACACCAGGTAGGACTGCGCCATCTGCATCAGCGAGGTCGCCATGCCGTGGCCATAGCTGATGGTGGCTTGCTCGACCGGCTTCCAGGAACGGTGCGGGCGCAGGCTGCCGGCGGCCGTGCCCGGAAAGCCCAGCTGCGGCGGCTGGCCGAAGCCGGCCCGGGTCAGCATCGACCACATTTCCTCGGCCGGCATCTGCAGCGCCAGCTTGACGGTGCCGACGTTCGAGGATTTCTGCAGCACCTCGGCCACCGTCAGGGTGCCGTGTTCCTTGGCGTCGTGGATCGTGGAGCGGCCGATCCTGATGCGTCCCGGCGCCGTCTCCATCAGGGTGTCGGGCGTGACCAGTCCCTTCTCCAGGGCGAGCGCGATGGTCAAGGGCTTGATCACCGAGCCCGGCTCATAGATGTCGGTCAGGGCGCGGTTGCGCAACTGGGCGCCGGTGAGTCCCTTGCGCTCGTTGGGGTCGTAGTCCGGCAGGTTGGCCAGCGCCAGCACCTCGCCGCTGTCCACGTCGAGCACCACGATGGCGCCGGCGGCGGCGCGGTGGCGCTCCACCGCCGCCTTCAGGTGGCTGCGCGCCGCGTGCTGGATGCGGCCGTCGATCGACAGCGCCAGGTCGCTGCCGTCGCGCGCCGGCAGGCGCCCGCCCGCGTCTTCCGCGATGCGCCCGAGACGGTCGCGGATCACGCGCCGGCTGCCCGGCGTGCCGGCCAGGCTGGCCTGGTGGGCCAGCTCGATGCCTTCCTGCCCGCGGTCCTCGACGTCGTTGAAGCCCACCACGTGCGCGGTGAGGGCGCCGTGCGGGTAATGGCGCTTGCTTTCCTTGCGGGTGTGCACGCCCGCGACGCCGAGCGCCAGCGCGCGCTCGGCGGTCGCCACGTCGACCTGGCGCTTCAGGTAGACGAAGCCGCGCCGCGAGTCGAGCCGGGCGTCGAGTTCCGCGCGGCTCAAGCCGAGCAGGCGCGCCAGCGCATCGAGCCGCCCGGCGGGAGCCGCGCGCGCTTCCGCCGGAATCGCCCATACCGCGCGCGCCGGCAGCGACAGGGCCAGCACCTCGCCGTTGCGGTCGAGGATGCGCCCGCGCGTGGCCGGCAGCTCGAGCGTGCGCGCATAGCGGGCCGCGCCCTGCTTCTGCAGGAACTCGTCCGACCACAGCTGCAGCCAGACCGCGCGCCCGGCCAGGGTCGCGAAGGCGGCGAACATCACCAGGAGCACCAGGCGCGAACGCCAGGCCGGCAGGCTGCTGTCGAGCACCGGATTGGGACTGAAAGCGTGGCCGCGGCCGGTGGCGACGCGCGCCGGATCGCCCATCTAGTGCTGCTCCCGCGGCTCGTCGAAGCTGCTGGTGTCGGCTTCCAGCACCGGCAGGGCCAGGCCGTAGCGCAGCGCCAGCAGGCGCAGGGCGAAGCCTGTCGCGATCGCGGCGGTGGTGGCGATGCCGGCGGCCACGTCCAGCTCGAGCAGGCCCAGGTAGAGCACGCCGGTGGCCAGGGACACGGTGGCGTACAGGTCGCGCTGCAGCACCAGCGGCACCTGGTTGCACAGGACGTCGCGCAGCAGGCCGCCGAACACGCCGGTGGCCATGCCCATCAGGATCACTACCACCGGATGCGCGCCGGTGGCGGCGGCGACGTCGCAGCCGATCACGGTGAAGGCCACCAGGCCGAGCGCATCGAGCCACAGGAAGGCGGTCTTGAGGCGGTGCATGCGGCGCGCCAGCAGCGCCGCCGCGATCGCGGCGCCGACGGTGAAGGCCAGGTATTCGGGGTGCGCGACCCAGCCGAGCGGATAGTGGCCGATCAACAGGTCGCGAATGGTGCCGCCGCCCAGCGCGGTCACGGTGCCCACCACGCACAGCCCGAACAGGTCCATGCGGCGCCGCATGCCCATCAGGGCGCCGGATGCGGCTTCGGCCGCGATGGCGACCAGGTAGATCGTGTGGAGCAGGCTCATTCTCGTGGGACGGGCGACAGGAGGGCGGACGGGATCGTTGCGGGGCATGGTAAGCTGGCGTTGTCGATGTGTCCAATGCATAATATTGGCCATATCGATGCATGTTACGCATAGGAAGAACGTGAACATCAAGCAGCTCGAACACCTGATCGCCGTCGCCGAAGCCCGCTCCTTCAGCCGCGCGGCCGAACGCCTGTTCATCACCCAGCCGGCCCTGAGCCGCAGCATCCAGGCGCTCGAGGAAGACCTGGGGGCGCCGCTGTTCGACCGCATCGGCAAGCGCATCGAGCTCACCCCGCTGGGCAGCCACGTCCTGGCGCGCGCCGGCCGCCTGGTGCGCGATGCGGGCGAGCTGGCGCGCAGCGCCGAGATCTTCCGCCAGGGCGGGAGCGGCGCGCTGCGCATCGGGATGGGATCGGGGCCGGCCGCCATGCTGATGGCGCCGCTGATCCGCCACATTGCAGAGCAGCATCCGGGCGTCCGGCTCGCCATCACGCGCGGGGCGCTGCCGCTGCAGCTGGTGCAGCTGCGCGCCGGCCAGCTCGACGCCCTGGTCGCGGACGCGCGCAGCATCGCCCCCGCCGAGGACCTGGTGGTCACGGCGCTCGGCGAGCTGCGCACCTGTTTCGCCTGCCGCCCGGGCCACCCGCTGCTGGCGCACGAAAGCTTGACCCTGGAGCAGCTGCTGGCCTATCCGGTCGCCTCCACGCCGCTGTCGGACGAAGTGGCGCGCCTGCTGGTGGCCGCGTACGGGCCGGCCGCCCTGCCGGAGCGGATGGTTACCTTGCAGTGCGAGGACGTGGCCAGCCTGGTCGATGCGGTGGGCCGCTCGCATGCGCTGTTCCTGGGCCTGGCCGCGGCGGCGCGCGCCGGCGGCCTGCTCGAGCTGCCGCTGCGTCCGCGGCTGGACGCCAGGGCGCGCTTTGCCTGCGTCACCCTGGCGGGCCGCACCGAAGCGCCCCTGCTGCCGGCCTTCCGGGCCTTCGCGGCGGGCTTGCTGCAGGATTGAGAAAATCGAGAACAAGGAAAAACGAATGGATACCCAACAACTGTGGGTCGAGCCGGTCGGCGACATCATCATCGCGCGCATCCGCGGCGCCTGCACCGCGGACTTGCTCGAGGAATGCCAGCGGCGCGTCATCGCGCTGGTGCAGGACACGCGCCAGGTGAAGGTCCTGTACGACTCGCTCGAGATGGACGTGCCTTCGGTCGACATCGCCCTGGTGCAGCAGGGCCTGGAGTCGCGCGCCTGGGAGCGCTACGGCCCCCTGCCCTTGCGCCGGGCGATCCTGGTCAGCAATACGCGCATCGCCTACCGCGCCCGGATCGCCTTTGGCGAACTGGGCGAAGGCAGCTACCGGGTGTTCTACAACGACCTGGCGGCCGCGCTGCGCTGGCTCGACGAGCCGCCCGACATTCCCGCCTGAGTTCAGCGCTCCCGCGCCCGCCCCGGCGCCAGGCGGCGTAGCCAGGCCCCGGCGGTGGCGCGCAGGCGCGGATCGTGCAGGCACCAGCCGCCGGACAGGCCGATCGCGCAGCCGAGCAGGGTGTCGACGAAGCGCGCCTGGACCAGCGCGCTTGGGGCCGCCTGGCCCAGCGTCGCGGCCTCGGCCAGCAGGATGGTCAGCGGCGTGATCAGCACCACGGCCAGCGCGTAGTGGCGCACCACCAGCATTTCGATCAGGAAGGTCAGCAGCATCACCAGCGCCGCCACCGACCAGCCGCCCAGCGGCAGCGACAGCAGGCCCCAGGACAAGGTCACGCCGGCGGCGGTGCCGAGCACGCGCTGCAGCTGGCGGTGCCAGACCGCGCGCAGCGAGACTCCCTGGATCACCGCCAGGCAGCTGACCGGCACCCAGTAGGGCTTGGGAAGCGCCATGGCCTGGGCGGCCAGGAGCGAGACCCCGACCGCGGCGCCGATCACGACCGCGTCCAGCACCACGTCGTCGAAAGCAACGGCCGGCAGCGGCGCCTGCGGCTGCGGGGCATGGCGCCGCAGCATGAAGACGCTGTGGACGAAGCCGACCGCGCAGGCCAGCAGGCTGCCGAAGCCGATCAGGCTGGCCATGCGCGGCAGTTCGGCCGCCGTGACCGGGCTGTAGGCGCCGATCGCGGCGGCCATCACGAAGAACAGGCTGCCGGGCGGCCCGAGCGCGTAGATGCGGCAGGTCATAGTCACCAGGATGGTGATCGCGACCAGGGCCGGCACGATGGCGGGCGGCCACAAGCCGCCAAGCATCCCCAGCGTATGGCAGGCCAGCATGCCGAAGGCGCAGGCCAGCAGCGCCACCATGCGCCGCGCCAGCGAGGTGGCGGGCAGGTACAGGAATACCAGGCCGCCGAGCGAGGCTACCAGGCCGTCGCCGATGCGGCCGAGCGCGGCCCCGGCCACCAGCGGCAGCCCGGAGGACAGCGCCGCGCCCAAGGGCATCTGCCAGGCGCGGTCGCTGGCCTGGATGGTGGTCAGCTGGCGCAGCTCGTCGGACAGGAAGGCCCGCACCCGGCGCCGGCGCGCATCGCCCATGGGCCGCTCAGTTGAAGCGTCCCGCCGTGCCGCCCAGGCTGTAGCGGCCGGCGCCCAGCAGTGCCACGGCCAGCGCCGCCGCGATGAACATGCCCTGCAGCTCGAGCGCCCAGCCGCCGGTCTCGTTGAGGGTGAAGAACTGCGCGCTATGGGCCAGCAGGATCGCCACGATCATGTTGACCACCACCACCAGGGCGCTAGCCCGCGTGAACAGCCCCACCAGGATCAGGAGCGGCGCCACCACTTCGCCGATGTACACGCCATAGGCGAATACCGCCGGCAGGCCGGCGCCCTGCACCATCCCGACGATCGGGCCGATGCCGCCGGCCAGCTTGGACACGCCGTGGAACAGCAGGATGATCGCCAGCGCCGCGCGCAGCAGCAGCTTGCCTTCGTCGTCCATGCCGCGGGGTACAACATTTGCGGTTTGCATGATCACTCCTTTCGGATGAGTTGTCTTGACATCATCGCGCGTCCCCAGGTTCACGGGCGCACCGTTCGGCCTCAATCGAAGGCGTAGGCGTCCATCGCCAGCACCCCGTGCTCGACGCTGGCGTGCAGGCGGGTGGCGCGCGCCTGCGGGCCACCGGCGCCCATGGCGACGAACAGGGGCAGCAGGTGCTCGTCGGTCGGGTGGTTGCGCACCGCGGACGGGGCGCGCAAGCGGTAGTCCAGCAGCTCGGCCTGGTCGCCGTTCTCCAGCGAGGCCTGCATCCAGCGGGCGAAGTCTTCCACCCAGGCGGGCGCTGGCGCGGCGACGTCCTGGCCGCGGTACTCGTGCAGGTTGTGGGTCAGCGAACCCGAGGCCAGCACCAGGACGCCTTCTTCGCGCAGCGCGGCCAGGGCCTGGCCGATGCGCAGGTGGGCGGCCGGATCGCCGCCGCGCAGGATCGACAGTTGGGTGACCGGAACGTCGGCATCCGGGTACATCAGGCGCAGCGGCACCCAGGCGCCGTGGTCGAGACCGCGCGTGGCGCTGTGCCCCGCCCCGATGCCGGCCCGGCCCAGCAGCCTGCCCGCGCGTTCGGCCAGGTCCGGCGCACCCGGGGCCGGATACTGGATCTCGAACAGGGCGCGCGGAAAGCCGCCGAAGTCGTGGATGGTGGCGGGTTGCCGCGCCAGGCTCACGGCCGGGGCCCCGATGGTCTCCCAGTGCGCCGAGACGGCCAGCACCGCGCGCGGGCGCGGCAGCGACGCGCCCAGTTGTTCGAGGAAGCGGCGCGCCGGGCTGTCCTGCAGGGCCAGCATGGGCGAGCCGTGGGAAATGAATAGTGCGGGAAGTCGGGTCATGGTGTTCTCCTCATGGAAGACACCATGGTATTGTTTTTAACCGGACCGATAAAGACGCTGAACCGGAGATGACTGTTACGTTTTATGGAACAATCCTGACTCCTCGTTCCAGGGCGGGTCCGCGAAGGCCTCGACCAGGAAATCGATGATCGCCCGCACCTTCGGCGCCAGGAACTTGCGGGAAGGATAAACCGCATAGATGCCCAGCGTGATCGCGCGCCAGCCCGGCATCAGTTCCACCAGCCGGCCCTCGGCCAGGTCGGCGCCGATCATGAAGCTGGGCTGGAGGATGATGCCCTGGGCCGCCAGGGCGGCGGCGCGGCAGGTGTCGCCGTTGTTGGTGCGCATGCGCGGCTGCACCTTGACCGTTTCCTCCCCAAGGGCGCCGGTAAAGCTCCAGTAGTCGCCGGCCGCGAACAGGCTGTAGCCGATCACGGCATGGCGCGCCAGTTCGGCCGGCCGGGCCGGTGCGCCATGCGCGGCCAGGTAGGCGGGCGCCGCGCAGGCCACCAGCCGGGTCGCGGCCAGGCGCCGGCTCACCAGCGAGGATGCGGGCAGTTGTCCGATCCGCAGCGCCAGGTCGTAGCCCTCGTCCACCAGGTCGACCACCCGGTCAGAAAGGGTGACGTCGAGCTCGAGCCCGGGGTGGCGCGCCAGCAGGCCCGGCCAGAGCGGCGCCAGGTGCATCAGGCCGAAACTGAGCGGCACGTTGACCCTGGCCACGCCCTGCGCGGCCGTGCTGCCCGAGCCGAGTTCTGCTTCGGCCTCGTCGAGCCGGGCCAGCAACTCGCGGCAGCGCGCGTAAAACAGCTCGCCTTCCGCGGTGCTGGACAAGCGGCGCGTGGTCCGGTGCAGCAGGCGCACCCCGAGGCGCGCCTCGAGTTCGGCCACGTGGCGCGACACGGCCGCCTTCGACATCCCGAGCCGCCCGGCCGCCGCCGTGAAGCCGCCCGCCTCGACCACCGCCGCGAACACCCGCATTTCCTCGAACCTGTCCGTCATCTCCCTATCCTGCCTGGCATCGATGCGCAGATTCTACCCGCACTGCTCGCCTGGGCCGGCGGCTTCTGCCACAATGTCGGCGTACCCAGGAGCCGCACGCCATGCATCACGAACTGAACCGCCAATCGATCGACACCCTGGTCAGGGATTTCTACGCCGACGTCCGGCGCGACGGCGTGCTGCAGCCGGTGTTCGACGGCGCCATCGGCGCCGACTGGGAGGTCCACCTCGAACGCATGGTCGACTTCTGGTCGTCGGTCATGCTGTCCAGCGGCGAGTTCAAGGGCAATGTGTACGGCAAGCACATGCAATTGCGGGGCATCCAGGCCGAACACTTCCGGCGCTGGCTGGGCCTGTTCGAGGCGCACGCGCGGCGGATGTTCGCGCCGGACCTCGCCGAGGCCTTCCTGGCGGCGGCCCGGCGCATCGCCGCCAGCCTGCAATACGGTTATTTCGGCCGCGTCGAAGTGGCCTGAAGGGAGCCTCGTGAGAAACCTGCCCGCCACGCTCGTCCACTACAAGAGCACGCCCGTGTTCGACCAGGACTCGGTCCCGGCCGGACTGCGGCGCGCGCACAGCACCGCGGCCGGGGTCTGGGGCCGCATCGTCGTCCTCGAAGGCAGCCTGCGCTATGTCATCGAGGCGCCGGCCGTGGAGGAATACCTGCTCGCGCCCGGAACGCCCGGCATCGTCGAACCCGGGGTGCCGCACCATGTCGCGATCGACGCTCCGGTGCGCTTCTGCGTCGAGTTCCACCGCTAGGCGGGGCGGCGCGGGCGCGGGCGCCCGTGGCGACGTTGGATTTGCCCCGGGGCGCAAACATCGGGTATGGTCGATCCTGTCCGCTCCCAGACCGAAGGCCGCACATCATGTTCCTCGAACGCGTCCGCATCGCCACCGATGGGTCCGATCTCGCCGTGCGCGCCGCCCAGATGGGCGCCCTGCTGGCCCGCTCGGGCGCCGGGCGCATGGTCGCGGTCTCGGTGGCGCAACCGCGCTTTCATCTGCCGGACGGCGGCATGGCCGCGCCCGACAGCCAGGCCACGCAAGCCGAATTCGCGCGCGCCCGCCATGCGGCCCGGGCCCACGTCGACACCGTGCTGGCGATTGCCCGGCAGGGCGGCGTCAGCTGCGATGCCGAGACGCCCCTGGCGTCGGCGCCCGGACCCGACATCATCCGGGTGGCCGAAGAACATGATTGCGACCTCATCGTGATGGGAACGCATGGGCCGAACGACGCCAACCACCTGTTCGTCGGCAGCGTGGCGCAGTATGTGCTGGCCAATTCCCCCATTCCCGTGCTGCTGCTGCGCGACCCGCGCGAAGCCTCGCAGCCGGACTTCATCGAGGGCGTCGCGTCCTGAACGCCGAGCGCAAGGCCAAATCGCGTTCGTTCGCTGGCGCGGCCGTCCTCAGCCGGCGCCGGCGGCCGGCCGCAACACCATGACCGGAACCGGCGCGCCGGCCAGCACGGCCTGGGTCACGCTGCCGGCCAGCAGCCGGCTCAGGCCGCGCCGGCCGTGCGAACCCATGACGATCAGGTCGCATTGCTGCTCGCGCACGGTATCGGCGATCGCCTCGGCGGGGTCGAGCGCGCTGCAGGTGAGCGCCGTGCAGGCCACGCCGGCCCTGGCGCAGCGCGCGGCGATGGCGTCGACGTAGCGCTGGGCGTGTTCGAGCAGCACGTCCATCTGCAGGCCCGGATCGTAGGCCATGGCGCCTTCGAGCGATTGGAAGGTGGGTTCGGGAACGGCGACGGACAGCGCCACGATTTCGCTGCCCTCGCGGCCGTGGACGAACTCGATGGCGGCATCGACCGCCGCTTCGGAAACGGGCGACCCGTCGGTGGGGACCAGGATACGTCGGTACATGGCAAGCTCCTGATAGGGTTGGTGGAACGGTAGAGGTCCAGTCTGTCCTTGCAGATGCTAAAAATCTTTGACCTAGATCAAAATCGAACCGGTGTCATGACGCTCAGGGACGCACACGGTCGCCGAAGCAGATGCCGAGCTCGCGCGCCGTGCGCAGCATGTCGCCATCGAGCGGCACTCGCTTGCTGCGGCCCGCCACCTCGCCCAGAGGCACGGTGCCGATGTCCTGGCCGCCCAGCGCCACCATCACGCCGGATTCGCCGCGCGGCAGCGCGCGCACCGCGCAGGCGCCGAAGCGCGCGGCCACCACCCGGTCGACAGCGGACGGGCTGCCGCCGCGCAGCAGGTGGCCCAGCACCACGCTGCGGCATTCCTTGCCGGTGAGGCTCGCCAGTTGCGCCTCGACCCAGGCGCCGATGCCGCCCAGGCGCTCGGCGTGCCCGCCGCCCGCTGCCGCCAGCCGCGCGCGTTCGCCGCCGAGCGGCTGCGCGCCTTCGGCGGCCACGACGAGCGCATGGCGCCGGCCGGCCGCGTCGCGCCGTCCGATGGCCTCGGCCACCACGTCCAGGTCGAAGGGAATCTCGGGCAGCAGGATCGCGTGGGCGCCGCCGGCCATCCCGGCATGCAGGGCGATCCAGCCGGCGTAGCGCCCCATCACCTCGACCACCATCACGCGGTGCTGGCTGTCGGCGGTGGTGTGCAGGCGGTCGATGCATTCGGTGGCGAAGGCGGCCGCCGTGTCGAAGCCGAAGGTCTGGTTGGTAGCGTCCAGGTCGTTGTCGATGGTCTTGGGCACGCCGACCACGGGCAAGCCCTGGCGCTGCAGGCAGTCGGCGATCTCCATCGAACTGTCGCCGCCTACCATCACCAGGGCGTCGAAGCCGTGCTGCCGGCACAGGCCGACCAGCTCGGCGCTGCGGTCCTGTTCCACCAGGCCGGCCGCGCCCTGGACGGGGTAGCGCAGCGGGTTGCCGCGGTTGGTGCTGCCGAGGATGGTGCCGCCGAGGTGGGCGATGCCGTGCACGGCATCCGGAGAAAGGCGCATGACCGGTTCGCCCAGGCAGGTATCGGGCGCGAGCAGGCCGTTGAAGCCGTCGCGGATGCCCCAGCACTCCCAGCCCTGCCTGCTGGACGCCAGCACGACCGCGCGGATCACGGCGTTCAGGCCGGGGGCGTCGCCGCCTCCGGTGACGATGGCAATGCGCTGGATGCGGGTTCCCATGGGCGCCTCCTAGTGGTGCGGCCGACTATAACATGCGGGCGCGCCGGATTGGTCCCCCATAACAGCCCAGAGCGCTGCCATGGCTAAGCTGAGGGGTGCCGGACCCACCCTCACAGGCGAGAACAGCATGGCAAACATCTACGTCGATCCCAGCGCCGCCGGCCCCGGCGACGGCTCCCTGTCGAATCCCTTCAGCGCCTGGACCAGCGTCACCTGGTTACCGGGCAATACCTACCTGCAAAAGCGCGGCACCACTTACGCCGGCGTGTTCAGGCCGGCGGCCAGCGGCACCCGCGAGCAAGGCATCTTCGTCGCCGCCTACGCCAGGCCGGACGGCTCGGACGACCCGTCCCTGCCCCGGCCGGTCATCCTGCTGCCGGGCGGCCCGGTCACGCCGCAGGAGGGCGGCGCGATCGCGGTCCACGGCCAGGAGCGCGATTTCATCACCTACCGCAACCTCGACATCCGCAACCCGGCCTTGCCGGAAGCGAGCGACGTGGCGATCATCTGGCTGGGCAATGGCTGCGTGTTCGAGAACATCCGGCTGACCTCGAATTGCGCCGGTGTCTACGTCTACGAAAAGCGCGAGGTCACGCTCAGCGGCTGCGTGCTCGACGTGGTCAGCTGCTCTGCGGCATACGCGAACCACGGCATCCTGGTGGCGGGCGACACCCCGATCGACGCCATCCGCATCCTCGGCAACACCGTCGTCCACCGCGGCGGCGGCTCGCCCGTCTCCTACGGCATCCGCTGCGAAAGCTACCGCCACGAGTTCCCGCTCACCGGCCTGGTGCTGCGCGGGAACCGGGTCGCGCCCCCTCCAGGCCAGAGCCCGAGCGCTAACCGCGGCGCGATCGGCATCTACCTCGTCAACGGCCTGGCCGCCCAGAGGCGCGGTCGCAGGACGCCGCCACCGAGGCCGCCGGGCGAGCGGCCGTCCTTGCAAGGCGCAAGCATGCCTCGCGGTACAATACGCGCCCCGCAGAATTTTGCCGACCGTTAAGAACAAACGCCATGCTCACTACCCTGCTCGACTGGTTCCTCCACCTCGACCGCCACCTCGCCGTCATCGCGGCCGAATACCAGATCCTCGTCTATGTGATGCTGTTCGCGGTGATCTTCATCGAAACCGGCGTGGTCGTGATGCCCTTCCTGCCGGGCGACTCGCTCCTGTTCGTCACCGGCGCCCTGGCGGCGAAAGGCTTGCTGTCGCTGCCGGTCCTGATTCCGCTCCTGATCGTCGCCGCGGTGGTCGGCGACATCGTCAATTTCGCGATCGGCAGCGCGTTTCGCGAGCGCGTGAAAAATGGCTACCGGCTGCGCTTCATCAAGCCGGAGCACATCGCCCATACCGAACGCTTCTTCGAGCGCCACGGGCCCAAGACGATCGTGCTGGCGCGCTACGTGCCGATCGTGCGCACCCTGGCGCCCTTCGTCGCCGCGCTGGGCAGCATGCGCTATCGCACCTTCCTGTCGTACAACGTGGCCGGCGGCACCCTGTGGGTCGTGTCGCTGGCGGTGGCCGGCTACGCCTTCGGCAACATCAAGTGGGTCAACGACAACCTGACCGCGGTCATCCTCGGCATCATCGTGCTGTCGCTGGTGCCGGGTATCGCCGCCTGGCTCCAGGAACGCTATCGCAGCAAGGGCACGGCCGGTCCGCGGGCCTGAGCGGCGGACGCGCGCCTGACTTTCAGGACAGGCCGCCGAAGTCGCGCTTCGCGGCCAGCACGCGCCCGAGCGCGGTCTCGGGGTCCAGTCCGGCCATCATCTGGTTGATGATTTCCTGCTTGTCTTGCGCCGTGAGCGTCTCGCAGGCCGCGCGGTGCGAACAGAAATAGGCATACCAGGCCACGTCCGCCGGGCGCTCCTTGCGCGGCTTGAAGCGTGCCGGTACCTTGGCGCGCAGCGCGTCGGCATGGGCTGCCAGCGGCGCATCGGCGACCCGCCAGTCGAAGCCGGCGACGGCGCGCCGGTCGGCCTCCCAGTCGCCCCGGTAGGCGGCACCCGGCCGCATGCTCTCCCTGTTCACCGCAAGGCATGCCAGGTTGGGATAGCCGTGCGCGGCGCAAAAACCTTCCACGAACAAGAGCTTGGGGCCGATTCCGACCGGCACCGCGCGGCCGAGCACCTCGTCCTTCGGATGCAGTGAGCGCGCCAGCGTGAGCAGGTCGGCGTAGGTGATCGGCATGCCGCGCAGCGAAGTCGCCTGCCGTGCCAGGGCCTCGGCCAGACGAACGCCCACGTCGATGTCGTTGAAGGTGAATGGAATCATGCGGGTATGGCGTCCAATGCGGTGCGAAACAGCGCGGCCGTCACCGGGACGTTCTTCAATGTGTTGATGCGGCATCTTAACAAATTCCCAAGGCGGCAGGCCGCGAACCAGCTCTCCGTCCGGCGGGCTTGCCTTCAGCCAGGGTGCGAATTCCCCCCCCTTTCCTGGTGGCTTGGTGGCGTAGGGTCGGCTTGGTCGTAGTCGTAGGCGTCGAGGAAGCGTGGTCCGCGGGATGTACCAGTGGGTTAGTTACATTTTTTGAGATCGCAGCGTGCGCCCACCGCATCCGGGCCAGCAAGTTCCCGCATATCAGGATTGCAGGAATGGCGATTGCTCCGTCCATACCGGCACTCTACATTGGCCTTTCCGTTTCACAACGAACAAACCATAGGAGACAAGATGATCGATGCCGATAAAGGCCCCTGGAAATACCTGGTGATGTGGCTGCGCTTCTATTACGCGATCCATTTCCTGAAATCCGGAATCAACTACGCCGTGTTCGGCGTCATCCCCGATTTCAGCAAGGCCGGCGCGGTCGGCCCCTACCTCGCCGCGATGAACGACATCGGCTTTTACCCCTTCATCAAATACCTGGAAATCGTGCTGGGATCGATGTTGCTGTTTAACGTACTGACCCCGCTGGCGCTCGCGGTCATGGCCGGCATCGCCTTCCAGATCGCCTACCTGAACCTGTTCGTCTCGCCGCATCCGCGACAGCTGTTCACGGGCACCCAGGAACTCCTGCTGTGCGGCCTGCTCATTCTGGCCTACGGTAAAAGCTATGCCGAACTGTTCCGCGTGAAAGCGAAGCCGGCCTTCCCCTGGTCGCACTAAGCCACCCTCTTCCCCTCAAGGAGCACTCATGCACCAAGCCGCAAGACTCAAGGACGTCGTCGTGTTGATCGCCACGGCATCGATCTGGACCCTCGTCGTCATGGTCTTCTCCACCACCATGGGCTCGCGCCCGCTGCGTATCTACGACTGGGGCCCGCCGGTGTTCGCCTGCATCCTGACCCTGCTGGTGATGCTCAAGGACCGGCGCACGGAGGGCAAGCCGCGCTAGCCGCGCGCCGGCCGCTGCGCTCTTGCGAACAGCGTGCCGGCCGCCAGCATGGCGCCCAGCACCCAGAACGCCAGCTGGGCGCCGGCGGCCGACCCGAGCGCCCCGACACTAATGGGCAGGATGGTCTGGCTGACGTTGGCCAGCATCGAGCGGATGCCGATCGCCTCGCCGCCACGTCCCGGCGGCGCGGCCTCGCCGATGGCGCTCATGATCATCGGCAGCGCGCAGCCCAGCGCCAGGCCCAGCACGAAGGCGCAGGCCAGCAGCGCCGCCAGGCCGTGCGCCAGCGGCAGGGCCAGGTAGACCGCCGCGGCCAGGGCCAGCGCGCCGCCCAGCACCTGCCACGCCGACCACCTGCGGGCAAGCGCCGGCACAAACATGCGCACCACGAAGGTGCCGGCGCCGAAGGCCCCCATCACCAGGCCGATGCGCGAGGCCGACAGCCCGATCGCGCTGCCGTGCAGCGGCAGCATGAAGCTGAACATGTCCCAGCCCATCGACAGCAGCGCGCTGACGACCAGCACCGCGCGCAGCGGCGCATGGCGCAGCAGGTCGATCACCCGCGCCCTGCCCTGCGGCCGCGCCGGCGCGGGCGCGCCGTCCATGCCGGCGCCCGCCTGCGCCAGGGCGAACAGGGCCAGCAGGGGCAAGGCGGCCAGCGCGACGAAGGTCCAGGCGCCGCCCGCCAGGTCGAGCAGGAAGCCGGCCAATACCGGGCCGGCGATGCTGGAAGTGGAATTGCCGAGCGCCAGCATCGAATAGGCGCGCGTGTGCTGCTCCTGGGGGCCGCCGTGCAGGATCGCATTGTGCAGCGCCACGTGCACCAGCATGAATCCGCTGCCGAGCAGCACCGCGCTCGCGCCCAGGCCGCCCAGCGAGGGCAGCAGCGCCAGCAGCAGGCCCGCTTCCAGCAGCAGCAGCGCGAGCAGGGTCGGCCTGAACGTGCCGCGCCGGTCGGTCCAGCGCCCCGCATGCACCGACAGCAGCATCGGCACCAGCGCCAGCAGGCCGATCACCACACCCACCTCGAATGGCGAGGCGCCGAGCCGGAGCGCCGACAGGCTCAGCGCGACCCGCCCGCCCGCGAAGGCGGTATGCGCCAGCACCATGAGCGCGACCAGTGCGGGCAGCTTCATGCGGACCAGCTCAGGCCGACAGCGCAGCCTGCCTGGCGGCGGCACGCTCGACCGGCGTGGCCTGGAAGCGCATCGAGAAGTCGATCGCGCGGATGTCCTTGATCAGGGCGCCGACCGAAATGCGGTCGACCCCGGTCTCGGCCAGCTCGCGCAAGCGCGCCAGCGTGACGCCGCCGGACACTTCCAGGCTGCAGCGCCCGGCCGCCAGCGCCACCGCGCGGCGGATCTGCTCCGTCGGCATATTGTCGAGCAGGACCATGGACACCCCGGCCTGCAGGGCTTCCTCGAGCTGGTCCAGGGTCTCGACTTCGACCTGGATGAAGTTCGCTCGCGCCCCGAGGTGCTGGGCGGCGGCGAAGGCCGCGCCCAGGCCGCCGGCGGCGGCGATATGGTTTTCCTTGATCAGGATGGCGTCGTACAGGCCCATGCGATGGTTGCGCCCGCCGCCGCAGCGCACCGCGTACTTCTGCGCCACCCGCAGGCCCGGAATGGTCTTGCGGGTGTCGAGGATCGCCGCCCCCGTGCCGGCCACGGCCCCCACGTGCAGGGCGGTGCTGGTCGCCACCGCGCTCAGGGTCTGCAGGAAGTTCAGGCAGGTGCGCTCGGCGGTGAGCAGGGCGCGCGCCGGACCGGCGATCTCGACGATGGCCTGGCCGGGCGCGCAGCGCGCGCCGTCGGCCACGTGCCAGGTGGCCACCGCCGTCGGCGCCACCTGCGCCAGCGTTTCCATCACCCAGGGCTGGCCGCAGATGACCGCCGCCTCGCGGCAGACGATGGTCGCGCGCGCCTCGCCGTCCGGCACCAGGGCCGCCGTCAGGTCGCCGCTGCCGACGTCTTCGGCGAGGGCGCGCAGCACGTCGGCCTCGACCTGCCAGAGCAGCTCCATGCCCTCGTCGGGGGTCGTGGGCATCAGATCACCACGCCGCGCGGCACCGGAATGCCGTACAGCGAGCCGGCATAGGCCGCGTAGACCGGATCGTCGACGTTGCAGGCATGGCCCATGGCCACCGACAGGTCGCGCCAAGTGCGCTGGATCGGGTTGGTGACGCGGCTGGCATTGCCGCCGGCGTGCTTGAACACCTCGGCGGCCGCCTCGGCGGCGCGGCGCACCGCGCGCACCTGGTTCACGCGCGCCTTGTACTTCATCTCGCGGGTCACCTTGCCGCCGGCCTGCACCAGCTTGTAGATCTCGCCGATCTCGTTCAGCACGTGCTGGCAGGAGGCGTCGATGTCGGCCAGGGCCGCGCCCAGCGAAGCCATGTGATAGGGGTTCTGGGTCTGCTTGACGCCCATGCGCGAGACCCGGTTGCCGGTGTACTCGGCGAAGTGGTTCACCACGCCGGCGGCGATGCCGAGCGTCGCGGCCGAGATCGCGCCGGGGAAGAACAGGTTGAAGGGAATCCGGTACAGCACACTGTCCGGACGATGGCGCGCGGCATATTCGCAGTCGTTCAGGGCCTGCACGTCATAGGTGCGGTAGTCCGGCACGAATACGTCCTTGACCAGCACGTCCTTGCTGCCGGTGCCCTGCAGGCCCATCACGTTCCAGGAATCCTGCAGGATCTCGTAGTCGGCGCGCGGCAGCACGAAGTGCATCAGCCGGGTGTATTCGCCGGCCGGACCGCCGTCCTGTTCGGCCAGCACGCCCAGCACGGCCCAGGTGCAATGGTCGGTGCCGGACGAGAACGGCCACTGGCCATTCAGGATGTAGCCGCCCTCGACGCGGCGCGCGCGGCCGATCGGGGCATAGGGCGAAGCGGTCCAGGTGTCGTGGTCGGCGCCCCAGACTTCTTCCTGCATGCGCGGGTCGCCCTGGCCGAACTGGAAGGGATGCACGCCGACCACCGAGCCGACCCAGCCGAGCGAGGACGCCTTCGAGGCCAGTTCGATGACGGCCTGGTAGAACTCGCGCGGGTCGGCTTCGAAGCCGCCGTACTGCTTCGGCTGCAGCATGCGCACCAGGCCGCTATCGCGGATCAGGCGCGCCCCTTCGTCCGTCACGCGGCCCAGTTCGATGCTGGGGACTTCTTCCTTGACGAAGCTGTCGATGTTGCCAATGATGGTCTCTCGTACCGGATGCATGTTGCGCTCCTTAATTCGGTGTCTTGCGATAGGTGTATTGGGCGGGTCCGGGCTTCATGCCTCGTCCAGCTTCAGTGCGGTCAGTTCCGCGTGCTGGCGGCGGTGGCCCCAGCTGCTCGGCTTGTCGTAGGTGCGCGGCGTCCACAGGTCCGGGTCCACGTCCAGTCCGCCCCAGCCATACTCGAGGCGGAAGCACGACGGCGTGTACATGTAGAACGAGAACATCTGATCGTTGCTGTGCTTGCCCAGCGTGGTCGTGATCGGGATCTCGCGCTGCAGGCAGATGTCGTGCGCGGTGCCGACGTCGTCGATCGAATTCACCTCGATCATCAGGTGCAGGAAAGCCACCTCGCGGGTCGGCAGCGCGCTGATCGCCAGCGAGTGGTGGCGCCCGTTCAGGTGGTAGAAGTGCGCCACCAGCGGGCCATCGCGCACCGTATCGGACGGGTAGAAACCCATCACATCGCGGTAGAAGCGGTCGCCCTCGTCCAGGTCCTTCACCGCCAGCACCACGTGGCCCAGGCCCTGGTCCGCGGTGCGAAAGCCCGAGATCGCGCGGCCCGGACGGAAGGCGGCCACGGTATGGTGCAGGCCCCAGCTCAGCTCATGGCGAAAGCCCGAAGGGTCCTTGAACCAGTAGAAGCCCTCCACCTTGCGCTCGGCGCACTCTTCCGGGGTAGCGCGGCAGGCCTCGATGCCATGGGCGTTCACGCGCGCGGTCACGTCCCTGGCCGCGGCCTCGTCCTGCACGCTCCAGCCGATGTAGGCAACCGCATTGCGCTCGCCCGGGTGGATCGCGATGCGATGGGCGACTTCGTCCAGGCGCAGGCGCACCGCGCCGTCCGGGCCGTGGCCGGCCACCTGCAGGCCCAGCACTTCGGGGCCGAAGCGCTCCCATTCCTGGTAGGCGGGGGAACGCACGCCCAGATAGGCAAGCGTTTTGATCATTCGCTGTCTCCTTGATTTGTTGATTTCAGGTTCTGGAATATTCATTCAGGCCGGGCGCAGCTTCGCCCGGCCCTGCCGGCTTGCTCAGGCGGCCTGACGCACCGCGACCGGATTGCCTTCGATGAAGGAATCGATCACGCGGTTGAATTCGTCGGTGTGCTCGAGCTGGACCCAGTGGCCGCAGCGGTTGACCAGGTAGACGCGCGAATTCGAGATCATGCGCGCCAGCACCAGGGCCGAACTGAAATGCACGGTGCGGTCGTCGCGGCCATGCATCAACAGGGTCGGCGCCGTAATGGTGGGCACGCGCTGCGTGTCCAGTTTGACCATCGGCTTGCCGTGGCCGCTCTTCCAGCCTTCGATGTGGTCCGGGCGCGCCAGGGCCGCCTTGACGCGTTCGGCCAGCAGTTCGTCGGTCACGTGGCGGGTGTCGAAGGCCATGCCTTCGACGAACTTGCGCATGGTCTCGATCGAGGGATTGAAATAGGCCGCTTCCAGGGCCTTCACGCCTTCGCTCAGGCCGGCCGGGTCAAAGATGCCCGGCACGCCGGCCGAGGAACCCATGGTGACCAGGTGCGACACCAGTTCCGGGCGCTCGTAGGCCAGGCGGATGCAGGACGAACCGCCCATCGAGTTGCCCACGAAAGCGGCCTGGGTGATGCCCAGGGCTTCGAGGAACTCGGCCAGGGCACCGCTGTTGTCGCGCTGGTCGTAGGTGACGGCCTGCGACTTGCCCCAGCCGGGCAGGTCGACGGCCAGCACGCGGTACTTCTTGGCCAGCGTGGCGATGTTGGGGTTGTAGTTGCTCCAGGCCGAGGCGCCGGGGCCGCCGCCGTGCACCAGCACCAGCGGGTGTCCCTGCCCTGCCTCGTGATAGTGGATGTCCCAGTTCTTGGTCTTGATGCGCTTGCTAGTGTTTTCTTCGGTCACGATCGCCATGTCTTCCTCCGTTCAGATAGGTTCGATTGCCTGCCACAGGCAGGGAGCTCGAGACATATTACTTGAATCTCCGTTCTAGAATCAACATTTTATTTTCGCAAAAGAAAAGGCGCTGTTCTCGCTGTATGTGGAAATTGAACTGTCGAGCTGAGTGGATGTCCAACCTAGACTGAATAGCCAGGAGGATCGATGCGACCGACAGGCTTTACCCGACTACTGCGCAGCTTGCCGCTACTTACCCGGCAGCAGCGTGCGCAGCTTGCCGCCGCATTACAGCCGGCAATCGGGCTCGACAGCGTTTGCGCGGCGATCGACGGCGCACGTCCGTCACGCTTGTGCTGTCCCGACTGCGGCAGCTCTCGTCACTATCGCCATGGCATCAACCGCGGCCTGCAGCGCTACCGTTGCCGCGTCTGTGGACGCACCTATAGTGCCCTGAGTGGCACGCCGCTTTCGCGCCTGCGTCATCGCGGCAAATGGCTTGATTTTCTTAAGGAAATGCTCGCGTCGCGAAGCGTGCGGGCCACCGCCAAGCTGCTTGGCGTGCACCGCACGACCAGCTTTCGCTGGCGGCACCGCTTTCTGGACGGCGCAAGAAGGGACGAGCCGGAGCGCCTGGCCGGCATCGCCGAAGCCGACGAACTTTTCCTGCTCGAATCGCAGAAAGGTTCGCGCAAGCTCGACCGGCCATCCCGCGAGCGCGGCGGCGTCGCCCGCAGCCGCGGCATCACTCACGAGCACGACTGCATCCTGGTTGCGCGCGACCGTGCCGGCCAGACCTGTTCCTTCGTCACGGGTCGGGCTGCCGTCACGGTGAAGCAACTGCACCGCCACCTGCTCCCTGTGCTCGATCCGGACGTGCTCCTCGTGACCGACGGCCATCACGCCTACCGGACCTTTGCCAACCAGGCACACATCGCGCACGCCTTCGTCAACCTGCGCCTGGGCGAGCGCGTGCGGGGTGCGGTCCACGTCCAAAACGTCAATGGCTACCACCAGCGCCTGCGCCACTGGCTATCGCGCTTTCACGGCGTGGCCTCGCGCTACCTGCCGAACTACCTCGGCTGGCGCTGGGCGCTCGACGGGGACAGGATCGCATCGCCCGAGCGCTTCCTGAGAGCGGCGATCGGCATCTTCCACACGTAACGGGAACAGCGCCAAAGAAAAGGCCGGCGATTGCCGGCCTGGAAGGACTCTCGCTTGCGCCCGCAGACGCCGCATTCAGGCCTTGGCCTCGGCCGGCTCGGGCTTGCGCCGCTTGCGCGCCGCTCCCGCCTGGGCCGGCAGCTGCGCCTGGGCCTGTTCGACCAGGTGCGCCAGGCTGGACGCCAGCATCGGCCGGAAGGCCTTGATCGTCTCGCCCGAGGCGCCGGCGATCGCGTTCCCGTCCTGCAGCGCCAAGGTGAAGCCGCTCAGGCGCTCGGGCAGGCCCGGGTCGTGGGCCAGCAGCGCTTCCGGCAGGGTCTTGCGCCACCACGAGGCGAATTCGGCGCGCTGCAACTGGCGGATGTGCAGGAAGCGCTCGCGCGCCACCTGTTCGCGCACCGACTTTTCCACGCTCAGGATCACGCCCAGGCGCCAGAAGTCGGCGGCGTCGTACTGGCGCTCGGCGTCGACGGCGCCGAACAGGCGCTCGATGTGGCGGCCGAAGCTCTCGCCCGGGAATGGCTGCAGGGTGCTGGCCACCTGGCTGTGCCAGCGCGCATAACTGGTTTCGATCAGGGCCGCCAGCAGCAGGTCCTTGTTCTCGAAATGCCAGTACACGCTCCCCACCGGCAGCTCGGCCTTCTTGGCCACCTTGGCCATGGTCGCGCCGCTGTAGCCCTCGTCACGGATCACCTCGAATGCGGCATCGAGGATGCGCTCGCGCGATGCGGCGCTGGTGCGGTGTTCTCCGGAACGGCGGGGACGGTCGATCATGGACATGGGCGGTAGCACTCGGCTGACAGGAAAGAAAAAATGGTAACACGGGAGATTGCGACATTGCCACCTCAAAGCGCGCTGCGCATGCCGCCTGCACCTGCTTGAAGCGGCCAGCTATGCGGCTTTGCGCATGCTCAGCCCGAGCCATGCGGCGAACGCATAGCTGAAATGACCGTTCCCGCGTTGTTCCCCTCCCCGCGATCACAAAAAATAGCGTCATCCGGCGGCGCCTGCGCGTCCCACGTCCCACCCGTCAAGGAAACACATGAATAAACTGCAGCTCTCCGTGGCCATCGGCAATTACGACCGTTGCCGCCCCCTGATCGACGGCGCCGTCCAGATCGACGGCGTCGATCCCGTCTTCATGACGCTGTCGCCCGAGGAGATCTTCTTCCGCGCCTTCCGCGCCGAGGAATTCGACATCTGCGAGCTGTCGCTCTCCAGTTCCACCGTCAAGGCCGCTGCCGGCACCCTGCCCTACGTCGGCGTGCCGGTGTTCCTGTCGCGCGCCTTCCGCCACACCGCGATCTACGTGCGCACCGACCGCATCAAGCGCCCCGAGGACCTGCGCGGCTGCCGCATCGGCCTGCCCGAGTACCAGCTCACCGCCAACGTCTGGGTGCGCTCGATCCTGGAGGACGACTACGGCATCCTGCCGTCCGACGTGACCTGGGTGCGCGGCGGCATCTCGCATGCCGGCCGCCCGGAGAAGATCAAGCTGGCGCTGCCGCCGGACGTGCGTCTGATCGATGCGCCCGAGGGCGAGACCATTTCCAGCCTGCTGGCCAAGGGCGACATCGACGCCTACGTGGCGCCGCGCGCACCCGACGTGGAGCCCGGCACCCCGAACATCGGCTGGCTGTTCCCGGACCCGGTGGCCGCCGCCAAGGATTACTTCCGCCGCACCCGCATCTTCCCGATCATGCACATCCTGGGCGTGCGCCGCACGCTGGCCGAGCAGCATCCGTGGCTGCCGGGCGCCGTGTTCAAGGCCTTCAACCAGTCCAAGCACGTGGCGCTGGAGCACCTGGGCGAAACCTCGGCCACCAAGATCACCCTGCCCTTCGCCGAGGAGCGCCTGAAGGAAGCGCGCGAGCTGATGGGCGAGGACTTCTGGTCCTACGGCATCGACGAGAACCGCCACGTGCTGGACAAGTTCTTCGACCACCACCACCGCCAGGGCCTGTCCTCGCGCCGCGTGACCCCCGAGGACCTGTTCCACCCGGGCACCTTCGAATCCTTCAAGCTGTAAGGAGCCAAGCATGAGCGAATCCGTCCGCGACCCCTACCCGATCTGGCACGCGGCCCACCTGGCCCCGCTGTGGGACAGCCCGAACGCCCACAAGCCGCCGCCGCCCCCGGCCAGCGCCCACATCTGGCGCTGGGAAGAGACCCGGCCGCTGGTCGACCTGGCCTTCCAGGAGACCTCGCCCGCCGCGGTGCAGCGGCGCGTGCTGCAGATGCTCAGCCCGCACGCGGCTTCGCTGGCCGACGAGTTCACCTGCGGCAGCGTGCTGGCCGCGCTGCAGTGCCTGCTGCCGGGGGAAACCGCGCGGCCGCACCGCCACACCATGAACGCGCTGCGCTTCCTGCTCGAAGGCGCCGGCGCCGTCACCCTGGTCGACGGCAAGGAATGCCCGATGGCCTTCGGCGATCTGGTGCTCACGCCCGGCATGTGCTGGCACGAGCACCGCCACGACGGCGACGTGCCGGTGGTCTGGCTCGACGTGCTCGACGTGCCGCTGCACCAGCACCTGGGCACCGTGGTGTTCCAGCCCGGCCCGATCGGCGAGGCGCCGGTGACGATGCCTGACGCCGCCTTTGCCTCGCCCAGCATCGTCCCGGAACAAATCCTGGGCCGGCGCGACCACTCGCCCGTGTTCCGCTACCCGTACGCGGATGCGCTGCGGGCGCTCGCCCATGCGCCGCGCTCGCCCGACGGCGCGCGCCGGGTGCGCTACGTGAATCCCCTGGACGGCCAGGGCGCCATGCCGATGCTCGACACCGCCATGCTGCAGCTGGACGCCGGCGTGCAGACCCTGCCGGCGCGCAGCAGCGCCAACCTGGTGTGCACCGTGGTCGAAGGCCATGGCGAGACCCGCATCGGCGACCAGCGCATCGCCTGGGGTCCGCGCGACACCTTCACCCTGCCCCAGCACAACTGGGTATCGCACCGCAGCGAGGGCGGAGCGCGGCTGTTCGTCGTCTCCGACGCCGACGTGCTGCGCCGCCTCGGCCTGCTGAAGGAAGAGATCCAGGCCGCCGCCTGAGACGTTTCACTGAAAAGAGATCACCATGAAAATCTGCTGGTACACCCAAGAACAACACGGACAAGCGCAACTGGGCGCCGTCGTCGACGGCCGTGTCTACGACGTCAGCGCGGCCCTGCAGGCCCTGCCGCCGGCGCGCTACCCGGCCCCGCCTGGCGACCTGCTGCTGGCCAACCTCGACCTCGTACGCGTCGCCATCAACCAGCTGCTCCCCGGCGCCGCCTCGATCCCGGTCGAGCGCGCGCGCTTCCTGAGTCCGGTAGCCAATCCGGGCAAGATCATCGGCGTGCCGGTCAATTATGCCGACCACGTGGCCGAGGCGAATGCCGACCAGGCCACCTTCACCGACCGCTACAAGGGCGAAGTGCGCGAGCAGGGCCTGTTCCTGAAGGCGGCCAGCAGCCTGGTCGGCCCCAGCGAGGGCGTGGCCCTGCGCTTCCCGCAGCGCCTGTCGCACCACGAGATGGAACTCGGGGTCGTGATCGGCAAGACCGCCGCCAACGTATCGGTCGAGGACGCGCTCGACTACGTGGCCGGTTACGCGATCGCGCTCGACATGACCGTGCGCGGGCCGGAAGACCGCTCGCTGCGCAAGTCGGTCGACAGCTACGCGGTGCTCGGTCCCTGGCTGGTAACTGCCGACGCGGCGGGCGACGCCCAGAAGCTCGACATCCGCCTGGCGGTCAACGGCGAAGTGCGCCAGCAGGCCAACACCGCCGAGATGATCATCGGGATCGCCGAGCAGATCGCCTGGGCGTCCAGCTACTACACCCTGCACCCGGGCGACATCATCATGAGCGGCACCTGCGCCGGCGTCGGCCAGGTCCTGCCGGGCGACGTGATGGAGTGCGAGATCGCCGGCATCGGCGCGATGCGGGTCGACGTTCGCGCGGCCCAGGACTGAGCCATGAACGCGCCCCTTCCCTCCACCGCCACCCAGGGCGCCCGGCTGCAGGTGCGCCTGCAGTCGGTCAGCTACGTCACGCGCGACATCCAGGTGTTCGAGTTCGTATCAACAAGCGGCGCCGCCTTGCCGGCAACGACGCCGGGCGCCCACGTCGACGTCCACCTGGGCAACGGCATCACCCGCTCCTACTCGCTGCTGCAGGCGGAAGTGTCGCCCGAGCGCTACCTGGTCGGCGTCAAGCGCGACCCCAACAGCCGCGGCGGCTCGCGCTACATGCACGAGCAGCTGCGCGTCGGCGCGCAGCTCGAACTGTCCGGGCCGCGCAACCACTTCCCGCTGGTGGAAGATGCCGCGCACACGGTCCTGATCGCCGGCGGCATCGGCATCACCCCGATCCTGTGCATGGCCGAGCGCCTCGACGCGATTGGTGCTTCGTTCGAGCTGTGGTACGCCAGCCGCTCGCGCGCCGACCTGGGCTTCCTGGCGGCGCTGGCGCGCTTCGGCGAGCGCGTGCGCCTGCACGTGGACGAGGAAGCGGGCACGGTGCTCGACCTGGGCGCCGTCGTCGCGGCGGCACCCGAGGGCAGCCACTTCTACTGCTGCGGCCCGGCGCCGATGCTGGCCGCCTATGAGGCCGCCACCGCGGGTCGCGCACCGGGCACCGTGCACCTGGAGCGCTTCGGCGCCAGCCAGCCGCTGGCCCTTGGCGGCGACGGCTTCGTGGTGCAGCTGGCCAGGAGCGGCGTCGAGCTGCGGGTGCCGGCCGGCGCCACCATCCTGCAGGTGCTGCAGGAAAACGGCGTCGCGGTCGATTCGTCCTGCGAGGCCGGCATCTGCGGCTGCTGCGAAGTCGCCGTGCTCGAAGGCGAAGTGGACCACCGCGACGAAGTCCTCACCGCCTCCCAGCGCGCATCCAACACATCGATGATGGTGTGCTGCTCGCGCGCCAAGTGCGAGCGCCTGGTGCTCGACCTGTAGATCCCCCCGGCCGCAAGGGCGGCCGCGACATGTGCAATTCCTCCTTTACGCCGGGTTCGCCCGGCGTCTTTTTTGCTCCGTACGCTTTGCTTGCCGGGGCCGCGACGCCGGCTGCCTTCGTAGGGTGGGCGGCTCCAACACGGACGGCAGCGGCTCGGCGCCGCCAGCGCCGCCCACGCGTTCAACCAGCCCATGACCGGTCGCTCCGTCGATTCACAGCGACTCGACCGCGTGGGCGGCATCCGCATCGCCACGAAGCCGCGTCCCGGGTGGAGCCGCCCACCCTACGAGCAATAAGATGCCACGGACAAAGGCCACTGCCGCCATTCGTAGGGTGGGCGGCTCCACCATGGATGGCTGCGCTCCGGCGCCGCCAGCGCCGCCCACGCGTTCAACCAGTCCGTGATCGGCCGCTTCGTCTCTTCGCAACGGCTTGAACGCGTGGGCGGCATACGCGTCGCCACGGAGCCGCATTCCGGGTGGAGCCGCCCACCCTACGAGCGGCAAGATGGGCGGCACAAAAAAAGGCCCGCTGCAAGCAGCGGGCCTCCGGATACTACGCCAGGTTCAGAACGCTCAGCGCACCCCGACCTTGCCGGCTTCGACCGCGGCCAGCGCTGCACGCGCCTCGCGCTCGGCCTCGTTCGCTTCGTCGGTGCCGGCGGTGTACACCGGCAGCTCCTGGTCGAAACGCTCGGCGCTGAAGAAGTAGGCGATCGCGCTCACCACGCACAGGCCGCCGAAGAACAGGGCCACCAGCATCGGGTCGGTGCCGCCGCGCATGGCCAGCAGGCCGGAGGCGATCATCGGCGCCAGGCCCGAGCCCAGGGTCGAGGCGATCTGGAAGGTCACCGCGATGCCGCTGTAGCGCACGTCGGCGGCGAACTTCTCGCCCATCCAGGTGTTCACCGGACCGCCCAGCATCGCCTGGACCACCGGCAGCGCCAGCACCAGGGCCAGCGTCAGGGAGCCCAGGCTGCCCTGGTTCACCAGCAGGAAGATCGGCCAGGTCAGCACCGCGCCCAGGATCGCGCCGGTGATCAGGAGCGGACGGCGGCCCAGGCGGTCCGACAGCGCGCCGAAGCACGGCATGGTGAAGATGTGCAGGAAGTTCGCGATCGTCATGGCCAGCAGCGCATCGGTGCGGCTGTGGCCCACGGTGACCGCGTAGTTCAGCAGGAAGGCGGCGCCGAAGGTGGCGAAGGCCAGCGGCGCCAGGCCGCCGATCACGCCCGACAGCACCTGGGCGCGGTTGTGGCGGAACACCGTTACCACCGGCAGCACGCTCACCTTCTTGCCGGAGGCCTGGCGCTTCTTGCGCGCTTCCTCGAATTCCGGGGTTTCGTCGAGCTTCATGCGGATCACCACGCCCAGCACCAGCAGAAGCGCGCTGAGCAGGAAAGGCACGCGCCAGCCCCAGGACAGGAAGTCCTCGTTCGGCAGCTTGGAGAAGCCCATCATCACCATGGTGCCCAGCAGCGCGCCACTGGGGCCGCCCGAGGCGACGATCGAGACCGCCAGGCCGCGTCCCTTGGGCTTGGCGTGCTCCATCGACATCAGGGTTGCGCCGCCCCACTCGCCGCCGATGGCGAAGCCCTGCACCAGGCGCAGCACCACCAGCAGGATCGGCGCCATCACGCCGATCTGCTGGTAGCTCGGCAGCAGGCCGATGAGCACGCTGGCGCCGCCCATCATCATGAGGGTGATCATCAGGATCTTCTTGCGCCCCAGGCGGTCGCCGTAGTGGCCGAACACCACGGCGCCGAGCGGGCGCGCGAAGTAGCCGGCCGCCAGGGTGGCGAAGGCCGACATGGTGCCCAGCATCGGGTCCATGCTCACGAAGAAGATGTGCGGGAAGACCAGCGCCGCGGCCACGCCGTACAGCAGGAAGTCGTAGTACTCGAGCGTGGTGCCGAGGTAGCTCGCGATGACGGCGCGGCGCCGGCTCTTGGCCATGTCGGCCTGGTTGGTGTGGTCAGCCATGATGTATCCGCCTCAGAATGAATCGTATATGGATCGTGCGTTGATCGATGTCGCTTGCGTTTGCCGCGGCCCGCTTAGCGGCGGTCCTTGCCGGCTTCCTGTTCCGGCGCCTCGAAGATCGAGGGCAGCATCCGGAAGTCGGACAGCTTGCCCATCGGTGCGCGCATCCGGAGCATCGGCAGGTAGTAGCGGATGTGGGCCAGCAGCAGGATCACGTTCATGTACAGGCACCACACCGCCATGTAGGTGCTGAAGATACGGTCATAGCGCATGTTCAGCGCGATCGAGTTGTGGAACACCATGTACGAGACCGGCAGGGCCACCGCCAGCGCCAGCGGCACGAAGACGTTGAACACCAGGCACAGGCCGACCAGCAGCTCGACCGTCTTGACGAGGTCGAACAGGCCGACCTCGAGCAGCGAGGCGAGCATCACGTTCGAGGGATGCAGGTTGCCCAGCGGCTGGGGGAAGATCGGCGGATAGCCGAACAGCGACAGCAGGTGGCTGGCGCCGCTGACGATCATCCAGGCGCCGAGCATGATGCGGAAGAAGGTCAATACGAGCTTGCCGACGAACCAGATGTCGAGCTTGTTGGTGGTAGCGGTGTCGGTAGGGACACGGGTTGTGACTGCCATGATGCTTGTCTCCGTTGCGGTTGTTATGGCCGGGCTCAGCCCTGGATCGGCTTGAGCCCGAGGTCGACCTGTTTGGCCAGCGCGCTCGAGGCGCACGACGCGGCGCCGGCTTCCTGGGCGATGGTCTTGCGCCAGACGATGCGCCCGTTCGAGGTGCGGAACATGTCGACCACCTCGCGCGCGCCGCCGTCAGCGCTGGCACCGGCGCCGCCCTCCACGCAGTGGTGCACCACCACGTTCAGGCCCTCGGCCACCACCTGGCGCACGGTCGAGTTCAGGGGCGCCGAGTCGCTGCGGTACGGCGCCTCCGGGGTCACGTCGACCGTCTTCTTGGTGTAGTACAGCCGGGCCGCCTCGCTCACCTGCCCCTTGCCGTAGGCGGTGTCGAGATAGCCGGCGACGATCTCGCGCGGCATCTTGCCCACGCCCGGACCGTCGTCGCCGTACCAGCGCGGATTGAAGTGCAGGTCCTGCGCCACGTAGGCGGTCAGGAACAGGCCGGCCACGATCGAGAGCCGGTTCAGGGTCTTGTCCGTGATCATGCGCACTGCCTCCCGCCCGCGGGCGCCGTTTGCTGGTAAATCTGGTCCTTGTTCACGCGTAGATCTCCTGTTTTGAACATATTGTTATGGGTGACGAAATGGGAGGCTGGCCGCCCGCTTCCTAGCGGGCGTCGGCATGTTCCCGGTAAAGCTTCCACAGCGCCGGGCTGTGCTGGCCGAAGCGGCTGCTGCGCAGCGGCGCGGTGAGATTGCGCAGCAGTTCGCGCTCGGCCGGATCGAGTGCGTGCACGGCGATGCCGGCGCGCGCCAGCCGGGCCTGGGCCTGGCGTTCCTGTTCGCGCGCGGCGCGGCGCTGGAAGCGCGCGGCCTCGCGCGCCGCCGCCGCCAGAACGGACCGCGAGGCCGGTTCGAGGCTGCGCCAGACGGCGGGCTTGGCCACCAGCACCAGGGCGCCGTAGGAATGCTTGGTCAGGGTGAGCGACGACTGCACTTCATGCAGGCCGCCGGCCAGGATCTGGGTAACGAAGTTCTCCTGGGCCGCGACACGGCCCGTGCGCAGCGCTTCGCGCAGTTCGGGGTAGTCCAGCGGCACCGGCTCGGCGCCCATGGCGCGCGCGCTCTCGATGAACACCGGCGCGTCGATCACCCGCATCCGCAGGCCGCGCAGCGCCCTAGCCTGCCGGATCGGGGCGCCGGCGCTGGTGATCTGGCGAAAACCGTTTTCCCACCAGGCCAGGCCGACCAGGCCGGCGCCGGGCGACTGCGCCAACTGCGCCAGCAGGGCGGCGCCGAAGGGGCCGTCGAGCAAGGCGTCGGCCTCGGCCTCGTCGCGCACCAGGTAGGGCAAGTCGAGCAGCGCGAAATCGGGCGCCAGCTGCGCCAGGCCGGTCGCGGCGACCAGCATCAGGTCCGGCGTGCCGGGTGCGCCGGCGCGCAACGCCGCGAACTGCTGCGCGGGAGTGCCGGGCACGGTGTCGGCACGCACCGCCACGCGCAGGGCGCCGCCGGAGGCGCTTGCCACCTGCTGCGCGAAATGACGCATGCCCTGGCGCACCGGATGGTCGTCAGGCAGGTAGTCGCGGTAGTCGGCAATCGCCAGTTCACGGACTGGCGCTGGCGCGCCCTCCTCCGCTCCGGCGGCGGCGCCGGCCGGCGCTGCGAGCAGGGCAGACAGCGCGGCTGCTCCCAGCAAGCCGCCGGCACGCTGTGCCAGCGTCCGCGCCGCCGCGGCGGCGCGCTTGAAATGTGTCCCCAGCATGAGTCCTGCCTTAATACTGTTTCTGGAGATTATCATATCTACCCATCCTGCATTCAATGCCGCCGACGAAATGTCAGCTATGTGTGTGCCGCATAACTGGGACGCGACGGACGCTTGATCCGCCGCGCCCCTGCCCGGCGCTAGCCGATCGCCAGCGCGGCGTTCAGGGCCGCGACGCTCGGTTCCGCTTCCAGCTTCAGGTAGCGCGCCATCAGGCGCTCGGCCTGCGGGCGCGGCATGCGCGCCGCGTCGGTACACTCGAACACCTTCTTGCGGTATTCGGCCGGCGTCATCGGGTTCTTCGGGTCGCCCTTGGCGAACTTCACCAGTTTCTGGTGGGTCTGCCCGGCGCGGGTCTTGAGTTCCAGGCGCACGAAGCCGGGGCCGCCGTCGGGGCGCACCAGGCTTTTATCCTCCACCGTCGTCATGCGCGCCGCCAGCGCCAGCAGGTCGGCACGCTTCAAGGCGGCGTCGGTAAAGTGGCGCAGGCCGACGTCGCGGTCCTGGATCGCCGCCGCCACCATCCACGGATTGCTGAACTGGGCTTCGACGATGGTCTGCGGCCTGCGCTTCTTCTCGATCGGCGCGCCCAGCAGCATCATCTCGGCCGGCGGACTGTAGATCGTGACCGCTTCCACGTCCTCGGGACGGATGCCGTGGGTCTTGACCAGTTCGAGCGTGCCGTCGATCGCGACGTGGCCGCCGCGGCAGGACGGATAGGGCTTGGGCGCGATGTCGACGCCCGCGAAACGGGTGCCGAGGCCGCCCAGCAGGGCCTCTTCCGAGTACTTGCCGCCGTGGTACTGCTTGAACAAGCCCTTGACGCCCTGCAGCACCCGGTCCGAACCGATCACGCCGGCCTTGGCCAGGCGCGCCGACATGATGCCGCCATAGGCCGCGAAACCGGAGCCGAGGCGCTTGGCGTGGGTGCCGTCGACGCTGGCCTGGGCATTGCCCGACAACTGGTGGTAGGCCAGGCCCACCGCCGACACGGCCTGCGCGCGGTTCGACCCCAGCAGGCGCGAGGCCACCATCGCGGCGGCCAGGTAGCCGTACATCGGGGTCGGGTCCCAGCCCACGATGAAGGGCGAGACCCCGGGCGAGCCGGCGCGCGACAGGCGACAGGCGGCGTCGGTGCCGGCCGCCACCGCCGCGATCAGTTCCCGGCCATCGATCTGGCGACCGCTGGCGGCGACCAGGTCGGCCACCGCCAGCGCCACCGGAATCGTGACGCAGGAGGCGTGGATCAGCGAAGGCTCATAGGTGTCGTCGAATTCCAGCGCCGCGGCCATGGCCGCGTTCAGGCGCGCCGCCGCTTCCGTCGGCAGGCGGGTGCGGGTGCCCAGCACCAGGCTCTCGCCCTTGCCGCCGCTGTCGCGGCTCCAGGCGTGCAGCTGGCGGATGCCGTCGGCGTCCAGCGCCGGCAGCGTCACCGCCACGGTGTCGAGGATCTGGGTGCGGGTTGCGGCCACCACCTCCGGCGGCAGCGCCTCGAAGCGGGTGTCCAGGCAGTGCGCGACCAGGGCGTGGATCGCATCAAGCCCCGGCAGCGGGACCGGCGCGGCGCCCGCACCTGCGGTCGGCGCCTGCCCGGCCTCGAAAAAGGCCCAGGCGGGGGCCGATGCCATCAGGGCTGACAGCCCCACGAATTTCCTGCGGCTCGTTTGCATCATCGTCTCCTTTATTGTGTGCTTGTCGATGAAACGGCGGTTCAAGCCTCGCGCTTGCGGTCGCGCACCAGCATCCAGATCAGGCCGGCCCACGAGGTCGCGAAGGCCACCAGGTCGTAGTTGCGGATCGGGCGGAACTCGGCGTAGAACAGGCCGGTCGAGCCGATGTAGGCGGCGGCCGTCAAGAGCACGCAGGCGAGGACGGCGATCCATTGGGACTTGTTCATCAGTGCACCTCCTGGGCGATGGGAGTGGAACGGAGTTTCGGTTCGTCGGCGACGCGGCCGCCGACGATCGGACGATAGGCGCGCGCGCCGTCCCACAGCCACAGCGGCTCGAGTTTCGGACGCAGCACGGCGGCCATCCAGCCGCTGTAGGCCAGCAGCAGCACGCCGTTCAGGAACAGTTCCTGCGGGCCGGTGAACAACTGGCGAGGGGTGGCGACGATGAAGGTGTTCAGCCAGAAGATGTTGACCGTGGCCGGCATCTCGAGAATCAGGCCGAGCAGCGTGAAGCGGTTGCTCAGGATCAGGGCGCCGGTGATGATCTCCAGATACTTGATCATCTGGTAGAGGTAGATGTTGGCGTTGGCCTGCACCCATTCGCCGCCCGGGCCGGGGATTTCAGGCACGTAGCCGGTCACCGCGTAGCGGATGCCGGAGAACAGCAGGTGGGCGCCGAAATACAGGCGCAGCCAGTGGACGATGTAATACCAGGGGGACTGCTTGGACATGTCGACTCCTCGGTTGTGAACCACGATGGTCCGGGCGCGCGCGGCGCCCGGTGCTGCACTGCGATCAGAAGCGCCAGGTCAGGCCGGCCGTGACGGCATCGACCGACTCGCCGGCGCGCGGGCGCGGGCTCTGGAATACCGGGAAGCGCGCCGCGCCGTCCTGCGACAGGTGGGTCACGGCGGCCATCAGCATCAGGCGGCGACTCACCTCGTAGGTGTAGGCCACGCCGTAGTTCTTGGCGTCGCTGTCGGCGGCGCCGCTCGAGTACAGTCCATAGGTCATGCGCACGGTGCCGCGCGCCGTGACCGGAATCGCCACGCCGAACAGGCGCGCGGTTTCGCTGTTGCCGTTCATGATCCCGCCGCCGGCGCGCCGGGTCGGATCGGTGGCGTCGCGCCGGATGTAGCTGAAATAGGGGTGCACCGGGCCGGCCTGGTACTTGGCGCCGAAGGCGATCTCCTGGTTCGACTCGGTGGCCAGCACGGCGCCGGCGCCGCTAGTGGCGCCCGCCTTCACGTACAGCAGCCCGAGCTGCAGCGGACCGGTGACGTAGTCGACGCTCGCCTCCAGCAGGCGGGCCTGGGTGGCCGCGCCCTCGTTCGGGCTGTACGACAGGCGTCCCTGCACGCCCGACACGCGCGGCGAGGTGTAGCCGATGGTGTTCTCGGTGCGCGCGGTGGGGTTGATCAGGAAGCCGGTCGGCGCGCCGGTGCCGGAACCGACGCCCGGCGCCGGCGAACCGAGGGTGGTGATCACGCCCCAGGCATCCATGGCCGGCAGCAGCATCGGGTCGTAGCTCGGGAAGAAGTCGTAGGTCGGGCCCTGCTGGCGGCCCAGTCGCAGCGAACCGAAGTCGCGGTGCGCGATCTCGACATAGGCCTGGCGGCCGAACACGCGGTTCGGGTTGCCGTTGGTCGAGCTCGGGGTGCCGGTGTCCAGGTTCACGCCGGCCTCGAGGCGGGCGTTCACGGCCCAGCCCCCGCCCAGGCTCTCGCTGGCCAGGAAGCCCAGGCGCGAACCGGAGCCGCCGGCGTGCATCGCGGTCTTCGACTCGCCCGAGGTGCGGTAGCGCGCCATCGAGATGTCGGCCACGCCGTAGATCTTCAGGCTGCTTCCGGCTGCCTGCGCCTGCGCCGCGGGGGCGTCCTGCGCCAGGGATACGGCCGATGCGCACAGGGCGGTCATGCCGGCTACAAACTTCTTCATACTGTCTCCATTCTTGTCATATCGGGCCGGCGTGCCGGCCGGGCAATGCCGGCCGGGGCGCCGCCCCTGCGGGTTGTCGCGCCCATCGGCGTGGGCTTCGGGAGCGACCAAACGTGAAACGAAAGCGGGTACTTCTTGAACACGGAAACGGAAGCGACTTGGCCGCGCCGTCGATATTTACCAGAATTTAATTCTGGAAGTTATGTTCTAGAGTTTTCCATATTGTACTGCCGTGATGCAAGTTGAATCGGTGCATCGCTGCTATACGCTTTTTGCATCGCTCGGGAGCGGGGCGCGCGCAGCCGGGTTTCGGAGGGTGGTCGGTTTCGCCGGCCACCCTACGTTCAGGCCGCGGCCTGCGCCGGCTGGCGCGCCTTGAGCATGTCGAGCGCAACGTCGACGATCATGTCTTCCTGGCCGCCCACCATGCGGCGTTTGCCCAGTTCGACCAGGATGTCGAAGGCCGGGATGCCGTACTTGATCGAGGCCGCTTCCGCGTGGCGCAGGAAGCTCGAATACACGCCGGCATAGCCCAGCGCCAGGGTTTCGCGGTCGACCCGCACCGGACGCTCCTGCAAGGGGCGCACGATGTCCTCGGCGGCGTCGATCAGGCCCTTGACGTCGCAGCCGTGCCGCAAGCCCATGCGGTCGGCGGCGGCGATGAACACTTCCAGCGGCGCATTGCCGGCGCCGGCGCCCATGCCGGTCAGGCTGGCGTCGATGCGGTCGCACCCGTTCTCCAGCGCCACCAGCGAATTGGCCACGCCCAGGCTCAGGTTATGGTGGGCGTGCATACCGGTCTGGGTCTCGGGCTTGAGCACCTCCTTGAAGGCCTTGAAGCGCGCCGCGATGTCCCACATGTTCATGGCGCCGCCCGAATCCACCACGTAGACGCACTGGGCGCCGTAGCTTTCCATCAGCTTGGCCTGCTGCGCCAGCCCTTCGGGGCTGTTCATGTGGCTCATCATCAGGAAGCCCACCGTGTCCATGCCCAACTCGCGTGCGTACTCGATGTGCTGGCGCGAGATGTCGGCCTCGGTGCAGTGGGTGGCCACGCGCACCACGCGCGCGCCGGCGTCATAGGCGTTCTTCAGGTCGTGGATGGTGCCGATGCCCGGCAACAGCAGGGTTGCCACCTTGGCATGGCTGAGGTTGGCCGCCACCGCCGCGATCCATTCGAGGTCGCTGTGGGCGCCGAAGCCGTAGTTGAAGCTGGAGCCGCGCAGGCCGTCGCCGTGCGCCACCTCGATCGAGTCGACCCGGGCGGCGTCGAGGGCGCGGGCGATGCGCACCGCGTCCTCGATCGAGTACTGGTGGCGCACCGCGTGCATGCCGTCGCGCAGGGTGACGTCGGATACGTAGATTTTCTTGTCGTGCTCAAACATGGTGGTCTCCTTCAGGCGGCCAGCGCGGAGGCCGACATGCCGGCGGCGATGCGCTCGGCGGTCGCCATCGCGGCGCTGGTCATGATGTCGAGGTTGCCCGCATAGGCCGGCAGGTAGTGGGCGGCGCCTTCGACCTCGAGGAAGATCGAGACCTTCAGGCCGGCCTGGCGCCCGATGCCCGGCACGTTCGGGGCGCTCTCCGGGCCCAGGCGTTCGAACTGCACCTCCTGCTTGAGGCGGTAACCGGGCACGTAGGAGGCCACGTCGTCGGCCATGCGGCGCACCGAGGCCCGGATCGCATCCTGGTCGGCGTCGAGCGCGGCCAGGCAGTACACGGTGTCGCGCATGATCAGGGGCGGCTCGGCCGGGTTCATGATGATGATCGCCTTGCCCTGGCGCGCCCCGCCCACTTCGACGATGGCGCGCGAGGTGGTCTCGGTGAACTCGTCGATATTGGCGCGGGTGCCGGGACCGGCCGACTTGCTGGCGATCGAGGCGACGATCTCGGCGTAGTGGACCTGCGCTACTCGCGCCACCGCGGCCACCATCGGGATGGTGGCCTGGCCGCCGCAGGTGACCATGTTGACGTTCGGCGCGTCCAGGCAGCTTTCGGCGTTGACCACCGGGATGCAATACGGCCCGATCGCGGCCGGGGTCAGGTCGACCATGCGCAGGCCGGGCTTCAGGCCGCGCAGGAAGGCGTCGTTCTTCACGTGGGCGCCGGCCGAGGTGGCGTCGAACACGATGTCGATCTCGCCGAAGCCCGGCAGGCGCGCCAGGCCTTCGACGCCTTCGTGGGTCACCGCCACGCCCATGCGCGCGGCGCGCGCCAGGCCGTCCGAGGCCGGATCGATGCCGACCATGGCGCCCATCTCGATGTGCTTGCCATGGCGCAGGATCTTGATCATCAGGTCGGTGCCGATGTTGCCGGGGCCGATGATGGCCACTTTCTTCTTCGTTTGTGTCATGTTGCCTTCCTTATTGTCCGAACACCGCGCGCACTTCGCCGAGGCCGCCGATCTGGGCCACGAAGCGGTCGCCCGGGCTGACCGCCACCATCGGGCCGAGCGCGCCCGTGAGCAGCACTTCGCCGGCCCGCAGCGGGGTGCCGACGCGCACCATCATGTCGGCCAGCCACACCGCCGCGTTGAGCGGATTGGCCAGGCAGGCCGCACCGCTGCCGCTCGACACCATCTCGCCGCGCCGCTCCATGGTCATGGCGCAGCCGGCCAGGTCGAACTGGCTCAGGGTCACCGGACGCGAGCCGAGCACGAACAGGCTCGAGGACGCGTTGTCGGCCACCGTGTCGAGCAGGCGGATGTTCCAGTTCTCGATGCGGCTGCCCACCACCTCGATCGCCGGCAGGGCGTAGGCACAAGCCGAGATCAGGTCGGCGAAGGTATGGCGTTCGTGGGTCAGGTCGCGCTCGAGCACCAGCGCGATCTCCGCCTCCACCTTGGGCTGCAGGGTGCGCGCCATCGGGATTTCCTCGCCGTCGCCGTAGGCCATGTCGGCGAACAGCATGCCGAAGTCGGGCGAATCGACGCCCAGCTGCTGCTGCACGGCGTGCGAGGTCAGGCCGATCTTGCGGCCGACGATGCGCGCGCCCTGGTCGATCCGGCGCTGCGCGTTGAACTGCTGGACGGCGTAGGCGCAGGCCACCGGGTCGGTGTCGCCGGCCGCTTCCAGGATGCGCTCGCGCAGCGGTGCGATAGGGGCGCCCTGCTCTTCGGCGGTGCGCAGCAGGCCGGCGATCTCGCTAATGTGTTGCTGGTTCATGTTGTGTCTCCTGTTGTAGGGTGGGCGGGTCTCCCGCCCACGCGGTGATGGTTGGCGGCAAGTTCATCCGGCGCGAAACCGGAGCCGCTAACGATCGCCGCGTGGGCGGACAAGCCGCCCACCCTACGGGTTATGGTCGGCATCCCACGGTGTCTAGCCGAGGCCGAATTCGGCGCGGATCGCCGCGTCGTGCTCGCCGAGGACCGGCGCCGGCCGCGTGGTCGGCCCGCGCGCCCCGTCGATGGTGAGCGGGCGGTGGATCGCGGTCATGGGCCCGTGCTCGGGATGCGCGGTCTGGTAGAAGGTGCCGCACTGGCGCACCTGCGGGTCGTCCATCACTTCCGGCACCGTGTTGACCGGCGCGAACGGCACGTCGCTGTCCTGCAGGCGCGCGCACCATTCGGCGCGGGTACGGGTGCGGAAGGTGGCGGCCACCTCGCCGTTCAGGGCCGCGTAGTGGCGGGTGCGCAGTTCCGGGCTCAGGAAGCGGGCGTCTTCCAGCAGGTCGGGACGTTCGATGACGGCCACGAAGGCCTGCCAGAATTTCTCGACCGAGGACAGGTGCACCGTCACCAGGCGTTCGTCGGCGCAGGCAAAGGCGTGCGACTGCGAGATCGCCACCCGGGTCTGCGGACCGGGCGCCGCGCCCAGCCGGGTGTACTGGGCGAAGCCCTCGGGCGAGAACGCGATCGAGGCTTCCAGCATGTTGACTTCCACGCGCGCGCCCTTGCCGCTCTTTTCTCGCCCCATCAGGGCGCCCAGGATGCCGTAGGCGGCGTACATGCCGGTGACGTTGTCGGAAATCGTGGGGCCGTTCATGCTTGGTTGGGCCGGGTCCAGCATCAGGCTGGCCAGGCCCGACAGGCCGAGCGCCACCGCGTCGTAGCAGGGGCGGTCGCGGTACGGGCCATCGGCGCCGAAGCCGGTGATCGAGCACCACACCAGGCGCGGGTTGATTCTGTCCAGCGCGGCTTCGCTCAAGCCCAGGCGCGCCATCACGCCGGGGCGGTAGTTCTCCAGCAGCACGTCGGCGCGCGCCAGCAGCAGCTCTAGGTCTGTCCTGCCCGCCTCGGTCTGCAGGTCGAGCTGGATGCTTTCCTTGTTGCGGTTGTAGGAAGCGAAGTGCGGGCTGTACAGCTTGCCCGCGTGGCGGCGGAACGGGTCGCCGCCGTTCGGGTGCTCGACCTTGATGACGCGCGCGCCGAGGTCGGCCAGCATCATGCCGGCCAGCGGCGCGGTCAGGACCGTGCCCAGTTCGATGACGAGGATGCCCTCGAGTGGATGCTTCATGCGGGCCTCCTTCAGGCGTAGTGTTTCAGGATCTGGCGCGCCAGCGTGGTGCGCAGCACCTCGGTCGGGCCTTCGGTGATGCGGTAGCTGCGCAGGTCGCGCCAGAAGCGCTCGATCGGGGTGTCCTGGGTCAGGCCCATGCCGCCGTGCAGCTGCATGCAGGCGTCGATGATGCGCCAGCCGGCTTCCACGCCGAAGGTCTTGATCATGAAGGTCTCCATGCGCGCCTCCTCGCCGGCGTCGGTCTTGCGCGCCGCGTCGTACACCAGCATGCGGGTGCAATACAGTTCGGTGAAGGCGTCGGCGATCATCCACTGCACGCCCTGGCGCTCGGACAGCACCTGGCCGAAGGTCTTGCGCTGGTGCGCGTATCCGGCCGTCAGGTCGAGGCAGCGCGCCGCGGCGCCGCAGGCATGCGCGCCCTGGCGCACGCGCCCGTAGTTGATGTAGCCCTGGGCCAGCGCGAAGCCGCGGCCCTCCTCGCCCACCAGGTTCTCGAACGGCACCAGGACGTCCTCGAAACTCAGTTCGCTGGGTGCGTCGCCCATCAGGGTCTTCTCGGAACTGGCCAGGGTCACGCCGGGGGCGTCGAGATCGACCAGGAAGCAGGAGATGCCGCCGCGCGCGCCCTTCTCCGGATCGGTCACCGCCATCACGATGGCGAAGTCGGCCACCGCGGCGCGCGTGATGTAGCGCTTGACGCCGTTCAGGCGCCAGCCCTCGTCCGTGCGCACCGCGCGGGTGCGCATCATCGAGGGGTCGGAGCCGGCGTCCGGCTCGGTCTGGGCGAAGCAGGAGCGCTTGCTGCCTTCTAACACAGGGTCGAGGTAGCGCTTGCGCTGCTCCGGGTTCAGGCCGAGCAGGATCGGGCCGACCATGGGGCCGAAGATGCCGTGGTCGCGCACCCAGGAAGCGACGGTGCTGCGGCCGACCTCTTCCCAGAACACGGCCAGCGCCAGCAGCGGCAGGCCCTGGCCGCCGAATTCCTCGGGGATGTCCATCAGCCAGAAGCCGGCCTGCTTGGCGCGCTGGCGCAGGCTGTCGGCCTGTTCGGGGGGCAGCATGCCGTTGGCGCCGACGGCGTGTTCGAGTGGGATCAGTTCGCGCTCGACGAAACGGCGGATCGAGTCGCGGAACTGGAGCAGCTCCTCGGGGAGCGAATCATGGGGAATCAAATCGAGCATAGTGGGGGTTCGGGCGGGATGGTGGGAAGCGGGGCGCGCCAGGCGCGCCCCCC